>JBFJQO010000006.1:0-21747 GCA_041616535.1 Woeseiaceae bacterium
CCGACCTGGTCTCACTCGCCGCGCTTGCGGCCATTGTCGCCATCGGCAGCAAGTTCCTGATTCGCGTGCGCGGCAAACACGTGTTCAATCCGGCCAATGTCGCCCTGGTCACGTTGATGGTGGCCAGCGACCACGCCTGGGTATCGTCCGGCCAGTGGGGCAGTGCCGCGATCGGCGCGCTCGCGCTCGCCTGCCTCGGGTTTCTCGTGCTGACCCGCGCGAAGCGTGCCGAGACGAGCATCACCTTCCTGCTCGCCTACGCGGCGCTGCTCATCGGCCGCGCATTGTGGCTCGGCGACCCGCTGTCAATTCCGGCGCACCAGCTGCAGAACGGCGCCCTGCTGATCTTCGCATTCTTCATGATCTCGGACCCCAAGACGACACCCGACGCCGCGCTCGGTCGCGTGTTGTTCGCCGGCGTCGTCGCGGCGATCGCGTTCGTCATCCAGTTCGTCTACTACACACCGAACGGGCCCATCCTGGCTCTCGTTCTTTCCGCACCGCTGGTACCGGTCATCGACTGGCTGCTGCACGGAACGCATTACCGGTGGCAACAACCCAAAGGAGCAACCCGATGAAACACCTCGTAACTCTCGCCACGGCCGTTTTGACCGTGACGTTGACAACGACGGCCCAGGCATTTTGCGGCTTCTACGTCGCCAAGGCCGACACGAGCCTGTTCAACCAGGCGTCCCAGGTCGTGCTCGTCCGTGACGGCGACCGCACGGTCATCACCATGGCCAACGACTTCCAGGGCGACGTCGAGGACTTCGCCGTCGTCGTGCCCGTGCCGACGATGATCGAACGCGAGCAGATCAATGTCGGCGACCGCGCCGTCATCGAGCATCTCGACGCTTACACGTCACCGCGTCTCGTCGAATACCACGACGGCAATCCCTGCTGGATCGCTCGCCGCGAAATGGCCGGCAACGACGCCGCGATGCCGATGGCGACGCAGGAACTGAAACGTTCCGCCCGGTCGCGCGGCGTAACGATCGAAGCCCAGTACACGGTCGGCGAGTACGACATCCTGATCCTCTCGGCGCAGCAGAGCGGCGGCCTGATCCAGTGGCTCAACGAGAACGGCTACAAGATCCCGCGCGGCGCGAAGCGCGTCGTCGACAGCTATCTGAAGCAGGACATGCGCTTCTTCGTCGCCCGCGTCAATCTCGAGGAACAGTCGAAACTCGGGTATCAGTACCTGCGGCCGTTGCAGGTGGCTTACGAGAGCAACAGGTTCATGCTGCCGATTCGCCTCGGCACGTTGAATGCAAGGGGCAAGCAGGAGCTCTACGTATACGCGCTGACGCGTACGGGGCGCGTCGAGACGACCAACTATCGCACCGTCAGGATGCCGAGCAACGTCAATGTGCCCGAGTTCGTCGACGGTGAGTTCGCCGACTTCTACCGGGCGATGTTCGACAAGCAGGTCAAGGCCGAGAACGAACGTGCCGTATTCCTCGAGTACGCCTGGGACATGGCCTGGTGCGATCCCTGCGCGGCCGATCCGCTCACGCCGAAGGAACTGAAGTCGCTCGGCGTATTCTGGCTCGGCGGCACACAGCAGCCCTCACCGAAGACCCGCATTCAGCCGCAGGCACAAAACGTCTTCGTCACACGCCTTCACGTGCGTTACGACGCCGAACATTTTCCCGAGGACCTGATGTTCCAGGAGACGGGCGATCGCCAGAACTACCAGGGACGTTACGTCATCCAGCGCCCGTGGAAGGGCGAGGCCGAGTGCGATCTTTCACCGTACGAAGCCGGCGTCCGCGAACGGCAGGAGCGCGAAGCGCAGCAGCTGGCCAACCTGACGGGATGGTCCATCGAGGCCATCCGCCGCAAGATCCCGTTCGCCGGCGGCGTACGGCCCGAACCCGAGAACGAGCCCTGGTGGAAGCGGATTTGGCAATAAATCAGCGATAGCGCCGCTGTATTCGCTGCAGCTCCGCATCGCCCGGATGCAGGCCGTCGTACGGCAGCCGCGACAGCGGCGTGTCCGAGTTGCCCATGAGTTCGTGCATCTCGGCGCGATTCTCGTTGACGTACAGCAGGCCCGTCGTGATCTCGCCCGCATTGAAGCGCTCACGCAGATAATTGAACGCGTGCGCGCGGCTCGTCGGGTCGTACGCACTCTCGATCTTGCGCAGCACGATCGTGTCGCCGCCGTGCAGGTGAATGGGCATCGATTCACCTTCGTCGTACGACGCCTTGATCTCCTCGGTGGGATGCACGTAGTCGATACTCGCCACGTGATGATAGAACTCGCGCGTGTGCGCGTAGCTCTTGGTCGAGCCTTCGTGATCGTTGAATGTGACGCAGGGGCTGATGACATCGACGAGCGAAAATCCGGAATGCATGATCGCGCCCTTGAGCAGGGGCACGAGCTGTTCCTTGTCGCCAGAAAAACTGCGCGCGATATAGGTCGCGCCGAGGCTGAGCGCGGTGCTGACGGGATCGATCGGCTCCTGCTGGTTCGGCAGGCCTTTCTTGGGCTTGCTGCCGATGTCCGCCGAGGCCGAGAACTGGCCCTTCGTCAGTCCGTAAACCCCGTTGTTCTCGATGATGTAGCACATGTTCAGGTTGCGGCGGATCGCGTGCACGAATTGCCCGACGCCGATCGACAGTGAATCGCCGTCGCCCGACACTCCGATGTACGTGAGCTCCCGGTTGGCCGCGTTGGCGCCCGTTGTGACCGACGGCATGCGTCCGTGCACGGCATTGAAGCCATGTGCCTGGCTGACGAAGTAAGCGGGCGTCTTCGACGAACAGCCGATGCCGCTCATCTTGGCCAGCATATGCGGTTCGATGTCGAGTTCGAACACGGCCTGAATGAGCGCTGCAGTTACCGAATCGTGGCCGCATCCGGCGCACAGCGTCGAGATCGCACCTTCGTAGTCCCGTGTCGTCAGACCGAGCGTGTTGCGGGGCAAGCTCGGGTGCGCAACCTTGGGTTTGGCAATGTATGTCATTCCGGCCTCCCTACGCCGCGCGCCCTTTCTTTATTTCGCTGAGAACACCATCGACGACGAAGCCCGAGTTGACCGGCATGCCGTCATAGTGCAGCAGCGATACGAGTTTGTCCTGGTCCGCATCGATGTCGTCGATCAGCAGGGTGCGCAGCTGCGCGTCGCGATTCTGCTCGATCACGTAAACGACGTCGTGCTGATCGATGAACTCGCGTACGGCGTCCGTAAACGGGAACGCCCTGACGCGGCAGTAGTTCAGTCCGACGTTCTGCTCCTCGAGACGATCCAGGGCTTCCTTGCACGCGCCGTCGCCGCTACCAAGCGTCAGTAGCGCCGCCTTGTTGAACTTCGAGTAGCGAAATTCGGCCTCGGGAACCATCGTGCGCGCCGTTTCCCACTTGACGAGCAAGCGGTCGAGAACTTCGCGGTACTCGTCCGAGTCCTCGGTGTAGGCCCCGAGCTTGGTGTGACCCGAGCCGCGCGTGAAATAGGCGCCTTTCGGGTGCTCACCGGGCAACGTTCGGTACGTGATGCCGTCGCCGTCGACATCGAGATAGCGGTAGAACTTCTCCATTTTCTCGAGATCGTCGGCGTCGAGGACCTTGCCGCGATCCGGCACATAGTCGTCGTTCCATTCGAGTTCGGGCACCATCCAGTCGTTCATACCGATATCGAGATCGGTCAGCACCATGACCGGCGTTTGCAGTCGCTCCGCAAGATCGAACGCTTGCGGCGACATGTAAAAGCACTCGGCGGGGTCCGACGGGAACAGCAGTACGTGCTTCGTGTCGCCGTGCGATGCATAGGCACAGCTGATCAGGTCGCACTGCTGCGTGCGAGTCGGCATACCTGTCGAAGGACCGACCCGCTGCACATCGAAGATCACGGTCGGTATCTCGGCGTAGTAGCCGAAACCGATGAATTCGCTCATCAGGGAGATACCGGGGCCGCTCGTCGGTGTGAACGATCGCGCGCCCATCCAGTTCGCGCCGAGCACCATACCGATCGCGGCGAGTTCGTCCTCGGCCTGGATGATGCAGTAGGTGCGCTTGCCGGACTCGGGCTCGACACGATAGCGCGCACAGAACGTCCGGAACGAATCCATGAGCGACGTCGACGGCGTGATCGGGTACCAGGCGGCGACGGTAGCCCCGGCGTACATGCAGCCGAGACCGGCCGCCGTATTACCGTCGATGACGATGTGGCCTTTCGTCTTGTCCATTTTTTCGACGCGCGCCGGTAGCGGACACGGGAAGTGCCCGGTCGCGTAGTCGTAACCCATGTGGATCGCCTCCATGTTGGAGTCGATCAGGTGCGCCTTGTCAGCGAAGGTCTCTTCGAGCAGGCCCTTGATAATCTCGAGATCGACGTCGAGCAGTGCCGCGATGGCGCCGACGTAGGCGATGTTCTTCATCAGGATGCGGGCACGCGCACCATCGAAGTGCTCGTTGCACATCTTCGACAGCGGAATGCCGATGATCGTGATGTCGTCGCGATTCAACAGGCTGCTGCGCGGCCAGGTGGAATCGTAGATCAGGCAGCCGCCCGGCTCGACCTCGGCCATGTCCCGCGCGTAGGTCTGCGCGTTCATTGCAACCATGACGTCGACCCGATCCGACCGGCAACTGTAGCCGTCTGCGGTCACGCGGATCTCGTACCAGGTCGGTAGTCCCTGGATGTTCGACGGGAAGTAGTTCTTGCCGACGACCGGCACGCCCATGCGGAAGATCGCCTTGCGCAACAGGCCGTTCGCACTGGCGGAGCCCGTGCCGTTGACCGTGGCAATCTTGATGACGACGTCGTTGATTCCTGCCACGGCCGTTCCTTACTTCGCGGCGCCGCTCGCCGCGGCGGGTGACTGTTCGGCTGCCGCCTCGTCGACGGCATAGGGAATGAGTATCGTCGACTTCTGCATGTCCCAGGCCCCGGTTGGACAGCGCTCGGCGCACAGGCTGCAGTGAACGCACAGGTCCTCGTCCTTGACCATGACGCGCGCCGTTTGCGGCAGTTCCGCCGAGACGTACAGCGCCTGGTCCGCGTTCTCGGCCGGCGCCTTGAGCCGCTGGCGCAAGTCCGCCTCGTCGCCGTTGTGGGTGATGGTCAGGCAATTGACCGGACAGATGTCGAGGCACGCGTCGCATTCGATGCAAAGATCGGCACTAAACACCGTCTGGATGTCGCAGTTCAGGCAACGCTCGACTTCTTCAGCCGCCTGTTCGGCCGTAAAACCGAGCTCTACCTCGATATCGAGCTTCTTGAAGCGCTCCTTGAGATCGACATGCGGCATCAGGCGGCGTACCGACGGATCGTAGTTGTTCGAGAAACTCCACTCGTGCATGCCCATTTTCTGCGACGACAGATTGAGGCCCATTGGCAGGCGCTCGGCGATGTCTTCGTCCTGGCAATACTTGTGAATGGAAATCGCGGCCTGGTGGCCGTGCTCCACGGCCCAGATAATGTTCTTGGGCCCGAACGCCGAATCGCCGCCGAAGAAGATACCCTCACGCGAGCACATCATCGTGGCTTCGTCGACAACGGGGCAATCCCACTGATTGAACTCGATGCCGAGGTCGCGCTCGATCCAGGGAAACGCATTGTCCTGGCCGATCGCGAGAATGACGTCGTCGCAGGGGATCACGACCTCGCCCGTGGACGTGCCGCGATCGATGCGGCCCTGCCCGTCGATGATGTACTCCATCAGGTCGAATCTCATGCCGACGAGTTTGCCATCTTCGTAGACGAATTCTTTCGGCGAGTGGTTCACGATGATCTCGACGTTTTCTTCCTCGGCATCCTCGAGTTCCCACTCGGACGCCTTGAAGAACCCGCGCGGCTTACGCGCCATGACTTTCACGTTCGTGGCGCCGAGGCGCAACGACGTACGGCAACAATCCATGGCCGTGTTGCCGACGCCGATGATGAGTACGCGTTCACCAATCTCTTTGATGTGCTCGAAGGCCACCGATTCGAGCCACTCGATGCCGAGGTGGATGCGGTCCGAATCGTATCGGCCCGGAATTTCGAGGTTCTTGCCTTTGGGCGCGCCGGTCCCGACAAAAATGGCGTCAAAGCCTTCGTCGAGCAGCGCCTTCATGCTGTCGATCCGATGATTCAGCTTGAGGTCACACCCCATGTCGAGGATGTAGCGGATCTCTTCGTCGAGCACGTCGGGTGGTAGCCGGAATTGCGGTATGTTCGTCCGCATGAGCCCGCCCGTCGTATCGAGCGCCTCGAAGATCGTGATCTCGTAGCCCAGTGGCCTGAGGTCGTTGGCCACCGTCAGCGAAGCACAGCCGGCACCGAGCAGCGCGACGCGTTTGCCATTGTCGCGGGCAGGCGGCTTCGGCAGGCGTGCGGTGATGTCATCGCGATTGTCCGCCGCGACACGTTTCAGGCGGCAGATCGCGACCGGCTTGTCTTCGACGCGACCGCGCCGGCAGGCCGGTTCACAGGGCCGGTCGCAGACGCGTCCGAGGATGCCCGGGAACACGTTCGACTTGCGATTCTCCATGTAGGCATCGCTGAATCGTCCCTGGGCGATCAGGCGGATGTATTCGGGCACGTCGGTATGGGCCGGACAGCCCCATTGGCAGTCGACGACCTTGTGGAAGTACTCGGGGTTGGAGGTGTCGGTCGGCTTCATCTTTTCCGCGCTAGCATAATGGGTTCGACCGGAAAGTAAACAGTACTCAGGGCTTATCGGGCGCGGTCGAATTCGAGGCGCCGCCCGACGACGTCTCCCGTGAGACGACCGTCGCGATAAACGATCCGGCCGTTGACGATGGTCGTGTCGATGCTCGCCGTGAATTCGTGTCCCTCGAACGGCGACCAGCCACACTTATATAAGACGTTGTCGCGGCTCACGCGGTACGGCCGTGCCGGATCGACGAGAACGAGGTCGGCAAACCAGCCCTCGCGGACGTACCCGCGCTCGCGCACACCGAACAGGTCCGCGGACGCGTGGCAGGCGCGGTCGACGAGCAGCTCCAGACTTATGTCACCCCGATCCACGAGATCGAACAGCGTCAGCAACGCATGCTGCACGAGCGGCAGGCCGGCCGGCGCCTTGAAGTACGGGTTGTCCTTTTCTTCCGCGGTGTGCGGTGCATGGTCGGTCGCGATCACGTCGATGCGCCCGTCGTTGACGGCCGCGAGCAGCGCCTGCCGATCCGCGGCCCGCTTGATGGCCGGATTGCACTTGATCGCGGTGCCGAGTTCGGCGTAGCGCGACTCGTCGAACCAAAGATGATGAACGCACACCTCGGCCGTAATGCGTTTCTCCGACCGGTGGGCCGTCGAAAACAGCGACATCTCGTCCGCGGTCGTCAGATGCAGAACGTGCAGCAGCGCATCGTGCTTGCGCGCAAGCCCGGTCGCCAGCGTCGACGATTTCAGGCAGGCCGCGGCCGAGCGAATGGCCGGATGCTCGCTCATCGGCACGTTGTCGCCGAACCGTTCGCGGGCGGCATCCTCGTTCGCCCAGATGGTCGGCGAGTCCTCGCAGTGCGTGACGACGATGACCGGCGCGCCTTCGAACAGCTTGTCGAGCGTGTCGGGATCGTCGACGAGCATGTCGCCCGTCGAAGCGCCCATGAACGCCTTGATGCCGCAGGCTTCGCCGACCCGTAGCGCCCGGATCTCGTCGATGTTTGTGTTGGTCGCCCCGAGGTAGAAGCCGTAATTGCCGGTACACCGCCCTTCGGCCAGCGCGTACTTGTCGGCGAGCGCGGCCCGCGTCGTCGTCAGCGGATCGACGTTGGGCATGTCCATGAAGCTCGTGATGCCGCCCGCGGCCGCGGCGGCCGACTCGGTGGCGAGATCCCCTTTGTGCGTCAGCCCAGGCTCGCGGAAGTGAACCTGGTCGTCAATCATGCCCGGCAGCAGGACCTTGCCGTCCGCGTCGATGACGGCCGCGCCCGAAGGCGCCGCAATTCCTGTGTCGACGCGCTCGATGCGCTCGTCCTCGACGAGCACGTCGGCATCGCGAATCTCGCCCTCGTTGACGAGCCGGGCATTCGTGATGAGGAGGCTGCTCATGCGCGCATTATGAGAGGGGGCACCGTTGATTACCACCGCTGCCGTGTGCGATAAGGGCGCAATGAAGACGAAGGACTATCTCCAGCGCATTCGCGACGCGAAAGTCTATGACGTCGCGGACAAGACGCCGCTCGAACTCGCCCGCAACCTCTCGCGGCGCCTCGGCAACCGGGTGCTCATGAAGCGCGAGGACCTGCAGCCCGTGTTTTCGTTCAAACTGCGCGGCGCCTACAACAAGATCGCCGGGTTGTCCGACGATGAACTGGAAAACGGCGTCATCTGCAGCTCGGCGGGTAACCACGCCCAGGGCGTGGCGCTGGCCGCCAGGCGCCGCGGCGTGCGCGCCGTCATCGTCATGCCCGTCACGACACCGACCATCAAGACCGAGGCCGTCGCCGCGCTGGGCGGCGAAGTCGTCCTGCACGGCGATGCCTACGACGACGCTTACGCCCACGCACGCGAACTCGCTGAGCGTGAAGGGCTCGTGTTCATCCATCCGTTCGACGATCCCGACGTCATCGCCGGGCAAGGTACGATCGGCAGGGAGATCCTCGAGCAATCGGACGAGGAGATCGATGCGATATTCGTCCCGGTCGGCGGCGGCGGGCTGATCGCCGGGATCGCGGCATGGGTCCGCCAGACCGAACCCGGCATTCGCATCATCGGCGTCGAACCCGACGATTCCGACGCGATGCGGCAGTCACTCGCCGCCGGCGAGCCGGTGACGCTGGACCATGTCGGCATCTTCGCAGACGGCGTTGCCGTGCGCCGCGTCGGCGACGAGACGTTCCGGCTCTGCCGCGAGCTCGTCGACGAGGTGATCACGGTCGATACCGACCAGGCCTGTGCGGCGATCAAGGACATGTTCGAAGACACGCGCTCGATCGTCGAGCCCGCCGGCGGACTCGCCGTCGCCGGCGCCAAGAAATACGTCGCTGAGCATGGCCTGCGCGGCAAGACGCTCGTCACGATCAGTTGCGGCGCCAACGTCAACTTCGATCGCCTCCGGCATATCGCCGAACGCGCCGCGGTCGGTGAGCAGACCGAGATGCTGCTCGCCGCGGAAATCCCCGAGCGGCCCGGCAGTTTCCGGCGCTTTTGCGAAGCCGTCGGCCGGCGCGGCATCACCGAGTTCAACTATCGCTATGCCGACGACGCCAAAGCCCACATCTTTGTCGGCATACAACTCTGCCGCGGCAACCAGGAACGCCGCGAGCTGCTCGCGAAGCTGCAGAGCGAGGGCTTCCCCGTAGAGGACCTGTCCGACAACGAGATGGCCAAGCTGCACGTGCGGCACATGGTGGGCGGGCGTTCGCCCGGCATTCGCAACGAGCGGTTGTTTCGCTTCGAGTTTCCCGAGCGACCCGGCGCATTGCTGGACTTCCTGAAAGCGATCGGCACGGACTGGAACATCAGCCTGTTTCACTACCGCAATCACGGCTCCGACTACGGTCGCATTCTAGCGGGCATCGACGTGCCGCAGGAGGAGACGGACGAACTCGAGGCGCATCTCGCGGTGCTCGGCTACACCCACTGGGAAGAGAGCGACAACCCCGCTTATACGATGTTCCTGGGGTGATCCCGGAACGGCCCTCCCGCCTGATTGTCACCGGATTGCAACCTTTTCCGGGTCACGCGCATCATAATTACTACACACCACCCAAAAACAGGGGATTCAAGTGGCGTTACGAACCTTTACCGTATTTCTGTGGGGCTGCCTGATCGCAACTGCCGCCGTAGCCGGCGATAAACACAAGATGAAAATCAAGGTCGCCGTTGACGGCGATGCCGGGGAGCAAAAGGTCTTCGAGTGGCACGGCGACGGCACGACGATCGATGATCTCGAAGTCGGCGAGAGCAAGACGATTACGGACGACGACGGCAACGAGATTACGTTGACGCGCACCGAGGATGGCCTCGACATCGAGGTCGAGGGTGAGCGCATCGAGGTCATGGATCCTGGCGACGCCGACAGCGAAGACACGGTCGTCAAGGAACATAAGACGGTCAAGGTCATCAAGGCCGGTCATGACGGTGGTGTCACGATCATCTCGTCGGATGCGATCGACGAAGAGACGCGGGCGCGCCTCGCGGAAATCCTCAAGGAGGCCGGCAAGGATGGCGAGATCCTGTTTATCGACGGCAGCGAATTGCATGGCGACGAGCAAGCCGGCACACGACGCGAAGTTCGCGTCATCAGGAAAAAGACTGACGTGACAAACTGAAACTCCCTTATGCTGTTCGTTACGTTGTGATTGGCGGTGGCTTTTGCCACCGCCTTTTTTTTGCGGCGTTTCGGCGTTGCGCCCCTACCACATTTCCC
Organism: Woeseiaceae bacterium; assembly: GCA_041616535.1. Lineage (GTDB taxonomy): Bacteria > Pseudomonadota > Gammaproteobacteria > Steroidobacterales > Woeseiaceae > UBA1847. The sequence goes on from JBFJQO010000006.1 coordinate 10,330, forward strand.
GCATGCGCGACGCCACGTCGATGCGCTTGTCCGAGCGCACCCGGAACGCGCCGCCCGCGTGTTCGGGGCGCCCCGCGAAGCGCGCGTCCATCGTCGCGAGCAACGCGTCCGTCATGAAGCGGCTACGCGCGCCGAAGACATGCTTGTCCCCGTCGCGCCGCTGTTGCGTGACATGAAACTTGAGCGGCGAGATCAATGACAGCGACTGTTTCGCCCGCGTCATCGCGACGTACAGCAACCGTCGTTCCTCCTCGATCATTTCCGGCTTGCCGGTGGCGAACTCGGACGGGAAGTTGCCATCCGTGACGTTGAGCACGTAGACCGCCTCCCATTCCTGGCCTTTCGCCGAGTGCACGGTCGAAAGCACCAGGTAGTCTTCGTCGAGCAGCGGGTCGCCCGCGAGATCGCCGGCTGCGCTGGGCGGATCGAGCGTCAGTTCGGTCAGGAACCGCTCACGCGTCGGGTAGCGTCCCGAAATCTGCTCGAGTTGCTCGAGATCCGCCTCGCGCGTGTCCGCGCCGTCGTACAGGCGTTCGAGATGGGGCCGGTACCAGCGTCTTGCACTCGCCAGCTGACCCTGCCAGGCGCCGTCGTCGGACTCACTCGCGGACAGCGCACCAATCAGATCGACGAACGCCGGCCAGTCGGCTGCCGCGGCCGCCGGCGCCCGGAACGTCTCGAGCGCGGCGAACGAGTAGTCGTTGACCGCAAAGCCTTCGAAGCAGCGGGCCGCATTTGCCGGGCCCATGCCCGGCAGCAGCTTGAGGACCCGGAACGCGGCGATTTCGTTCTTCGGGTTTTCCGCCCATTTCAACACCGACAAGAGATCCTTGACATGCGCGGCTTCGAGAAATTTCAGGCCGCCGTATTTCACGTAGGGAATATTGCGTCGTACGAGCTCGAGTTCGAGCCTGTCGCTGTGGTGTGATCCGCGGAACAACACTGCCTGCTCCTTGAGCTGCATACCGAGTTCGCGGTTGTCGAGAATCGCCTCGACCACGTACTCGGCCTCGGCGTCGCCGTCCTCGACGGTCACGTAGCGAGGCTTGCTCCCGCCGCCGCTTTCCGAAAACAGATTCTTGCGGTACTGCCGCTCGCTTTCCACAATCAGACAATTCGCCGTGTCGAGAATCGGCTGTGACGACCGGTAGTTCTGCTCGAGCGTCACAACCCGGGCCGTCGGCATGAACTGGTCCGGGAAGCCAAGGATGTTCTCCACTGCCGCGGCACGAAACGAGTAGATCGACTGCGCGTCGTCGCCGACCACGGTGACGCCTCGGCCGTCCGGCTTCAACGCCTTTAAAATCCGGGCCTGGATATGGTTGGTGTCCTGGTATTCGTCGACGAGCACATGGTCGAACCAGGCACCGATTTCCTCGGCAAACTCGGGCTCGGCGACCAGGTGGCTCCAGTAAAGCAGCAGGTCGTCATAGTCGAGCACCTGGTTTTGCTGCTTACGCTCGACATAGTGGCGGAACAGGTCGGTGAGTTCGTCGGCCCAGTCGGAGCACCACGGAAACGTTTCCTCGAGCGTGTCCCGGAGGGGCTCCTGTGCATTCACGCGTCGCGAGTAGATCGCGAGGCACGTGTCCTTTTTTGGAAAGCGTCGAGACGTGCGCGTCAGCTTGCGCTCGTGACGCACGACGTCCATGACGTCGGCCGAATCACCGCGATCGAGCACCGAGAATCCCGGATCGAGGCCGAGGTTGTGCGCGAATCGGCGCAGCAGCCGATTCGCCACGGAATGAAACGTGCCCGACCAGGGCAGACCGCCGGACGGCAACAGGGCGCGGTCGCCTGACGCCGCTCGCACGATGTTCTCGACGCGGCGCGTCATTTCCTGGGCGGCGCGACGCGTGAACGTCAGCAACAGGATGCGCTCGGGACTGACGCCCTCGATGACGAGATGGGCGACGCGATGGGCCAGCGTCATCGTCTTGCCCGTGCCTGCGCCCGCGATGACGAGCAACGGTCCGGAATCAAACGCGTCGCCGTCCGGCCGCTCGCCGTATTCCGCGGCCATTCGCTGGGCCGGGTTGAGCAGACCCAGGTGGTCGGTTTTCTGCTCGGCGACCTGCACGCAACTCCCTCGGAAAAGTCTGTATTTTTATACAGTACTGGATGCATTTACAAGTTTTTACCCGAGGTTGTACAAAGCAATAGGTCGTGTATAAAGCGCTGATGACCCTCGAAATTGCACTGGTTCTCGGCATCCTCGCGATTTCGCTGGTCCTGTTCATCAGCGAGGTCATTCGCATGGACCTCGTTGCCCTGCTGGTGCTGGGCGCCCTCGCCATCACGGGCCTCGTCGATTCCTCCGAGGCTTTCGCCGGATTCTCCAACAGTGCCGTGATCACGGTGTGGGCCATGTTCATCCTGTCGGAGGGGCTGACGCGCACCGGCATCGCCGACGTGATCGGCCGCCAGGTCATGCGGATCGCTGGACGACGCGAATTCTCGATGATCGTCGTCATCATGATCACCGGCGCCGTGTTGTCGGCCTTCATGAACAACATCGGCGTTGCGGCGCTGATGCTGCCCGTCGTCGTCGAAGTTGCGCGACGGACACGCATTCCGGCTTCACGATTACTGATGCCGCTCGCCTATTCCACGTTGCTCGGCGGCCTGATGACGCTGATCGGCACGCCGCCCAACCTGCTGATCTCGGAATCACTGGTCATCGCGGGTTACGAACCGTTCGCGTTGTTCGACTTTACGCCGCTCGGCGGTGCCGTCATGGCCATCGGCGTGTTGTTCGTCGCGGTCGCGGGCCGCTTCATGCTGCCCAGGGTGAAAGCCGCGCGCGACAAACACGTCAGCCAGCGCAGCCTGCGTGCACGCTACAAGTTGCAGGAACGCACCTTCATGCTGCGCGTGCCGACCGATTCGATCCTCGTCGGCAAGACGCTGGCCGAGAGCCGCATCGGCACATCGACGGGCCTGATCATCCTGTCGCTGTTCCGCAGTGGCCGCAGCGAGACGCTGCCGGGCCGCCAGACCGTGCTGCGCGGCGGCGACGGCCTGCTCGTGCAGGGTCGCGTCGACCAGTTCCGCGAACTGCGTCGCTGGTCCGACCTCGTCATCGAGCGCGAGGCGCCCGTACTCAAGTCCATGGTTGCCGCCAAGGTCGTCTATGCGGCGGTCACGATCGCCGACTCCTCGCCCGTCGTCTCCGAACTCGTGCGGCACGCCGCATTTCGCTCGCGCTTCGACGTCGCCGTCGTCGGCATCAAGCGCCGCGGTTCGTATCGCCTGACGAACCTGGCCTATGTGCCGATCAAGGCGGGCGACCAGGTGCTCGTCCAGGGCGAAGTCGAGGCGATCGCGCAGCTCGAGAAATTCCCGGACTTCACGTCGGTCGAAATCTATTCGGAGGAGAAACTCGCCGAGGACTATCCGACGGAAGAGCACATGTTCGTCGTGCGCCTGCCGAAAGACAGCGGCCTCGTCGGCGAGACGCTGGCCAAGAGCCGCATGGCCGAGGTATTCGACTTCCGCGTGCTCGCGGTCTTCCGCGACGGCGAGTTGAGCGTCATGCCGCGTGGCGACGAGCTATTGGTCGGCGGCGATCTGCTGCTCATCGAGGGCCAGCACAGCGACCTCGACGTCTTGCGCGGCCTCCAGGAACTCGAGATCGACACCAAGGTCCCGGCGAACGTTGCCGCGTTCGAGTCCGAGCGACTCACGCTCATGGACGCGACACTCGACCCGCGCAGCTCGCTGGCGGGCCGCACCGTCGGCGAACTCAACTTCCGCGAACGCTACGGAATCGAACTGGCCGGTATCTGGCGCGAGGGCGAAACCGTCGGCACCGAAATTGCCGACGAACGCCTGCAGGTCGGTGACGCGCTTTTGCTGCTCGGTCCGCGCGACCGGCTGCAGCTGCTGTCGTCGGATACCGATTTCCTCGTCCTGACGCCGCTCGGCCAGGAGCCGCCGGACACGCGGCGCGCGCCATTGGCCGCCGCCATCATGCTCGGCGTCGTGCTCACCGTCATGATGGGTTATGCACCCATCTCGGTTGCGGCCGTGATCGGCGGGACGATCATGGTCCTGACGGGCTGCCTCAACATGGAACAGGCCTACCGTGCAATCGACTGGCGGGCGATCTTCCTGATCGCAGGCATGTTGCCGCTCGGCACCGCGATGCAGGACACGGGCGCCGCCGAGTACCTCGCGAACCAGGTCATGGACCTGCTCGGCGACGCCGGTCCGTGGCCCGTCATCATGGGTCTCTACATCCTGACGGCGATGGCAACGATGATCATCCCCACGGCAGCACTCGTCGTCCTGATGTCGCCGATCGTCCTCTCCGCGATGAGCGATCTCGGCGTCGCACCGGAGACGGCCATGATGGCCGTCGCGATGGCGGCATCCGCGAGTTTTACGAGCCCCATTTCTCACCCGGCCAACATCCTTGTCATGGGTCCTGGTGGCTACCGTTTCGTCGATTATCTCAAGGTCGGCGTGCCGCTCACGATCGTCGTGTTCATCACCGTCATGGTGTTGTTACCGATTCTGTGGCCGCTGGTTCCGGTGTAAGGAGCGTTCATGACCCACCACGTCGTCATTGCAGGCGCCGGCCACGCCGCCGGGCAGGTCGTCACCAGCCTGCGGCAAAACAAGTTCGAAGGCCACATTGCGCTCGTCGGTAACGAGCCCTGGTTGCCGTATCAACGGCCGCCGCTATCGAAGAAATTCCTCGCGGGCGACATGCCGGCCGAGCGCCTCTACGTCAAGCCGGCCGACTTTTACGAAGAAGCCGGCATCGAGCTGCATCTCGACGCGCAGATCACGGCGATCGATCGCGACGCGCAACGGCTGTCGATCGACGGCGGGGTCGACGTTGCTTACGACACGCTCGTGCTCGCGCTCGGGTCGCGCGTGCGCCGGCTGCACATCGACGGCGAACAACTCGACCGCGTCCATTACCTGCGCAACGTCGCCGACGTCGAGGCCATTCGAGCCGACATGGATGCGGGTCGCCGACTCGTCGTCATCGGGGCCGGGTACATCGGACTCGAAGTCGCTTCGGTCGCCCGCCAGGCCGGTCTCGAGGTCACCGTCATCGAGATGGCGGACCGTGTCATGAGCCGCGTGGTGTCACCCGAAATCTCGGATTTCTACCAGATCGAGCACACCAACCAGGGCGTGAAGTTTCGACTGTCGACGCGCGTCTCGTCGTTACTCGGCAAGAAGCGGGTCAAAGCGGTAGTGACGTCGGAGGACGAAGAGATTCCGGCGGACCTCGTCGTCATCGGTGTCGGCATCGTGCCGAATACCGAGCTGGCCTCGGCAGCCGGTCTCGAGATCGACGACGGCATCGTCGTCGACGACCACTGCCGTACCGCGGATGCAAATATCTATGCCGTCGGCGATTGCACTTCGCATCCGAACGCCATCTACGACAGGCGCTTACGGCTCGAGTCGGTTCACAATGCGCTGGAACAGGCAAAGACCGCGGCGGCGAATATCTGTGGCAAGGACGTCGCCTACTGCGACGTACCGTGGTTCTGGTCCGACCAGTACGACCTCAAATTGCAAATCGCCGGCCTGTCGCAGGGATTCGACGATGTCGTGATCCGCGGCAATCCGGCCGAGCGGTCCTTCTCGTGCCTGTACCTTCGCGAAGGACGCCTGATCGCGGTCAACGCCATCAATGCGCCACGAGATTTCGTGCAGTCGAAGCAATTGATCGCAGACCATGCCGTGCTCGACCTCGAGCGCGTGGCCGACGCCGCAACTCAGCTGAAGGATCTTACTGCCTGATTCAGGGCTCGAGGCTCGCGGCCGCGTCGTCGAACTCGGGGATTTCGATCACCAGACGCCCGTCCGCCGCAACGAGGCCGGTATCCGACGAGAACGCGTGCACGGACATCGATTCCACGGCCTCCATGTCGAGACCCTGCAAGCGACCCGAACTCCCGCTGGCCGCCGCCGTGCCGAGTACGCCGGGCCCGGCGGTCAGATCGCCGAACCAGCTCCCGCGCCAGTTATTGGCGGCGCTGCGCCAGGCCGGGAACGCGACTTCGCGCAGGAAAGACCAGTAGTTCTCGGTCTGCTGAAGGAACAGGCTGCCGTGTTCGGGCAGGTACAGGTACCAGACGCTGTCGACGATGGCGTCGCCGTTCAACAGGCGGGTACTTTCCGACTTCGACGAGAACTTGATGCCGATACCGGCCGGCCGGTTGCGACCGTCGCGCATGACCGTCGCCATTGCGCTGGTCTGCCGGATAGGCGCCTCCCAGAGCTGCTGGACCTTTTCGGGGTTCGGTTTCTGCAGCGACTCGCCGTCGTTGGTGTACACGATGCTATCTGACGGGACGTTGGAGAAATTGAGCGTAATGACTTCGGCGTCGGTCACGGACAGGGGCGACACGCCGCGATCCGAGATGAACGGGTTAAACAACATGCCGGCGGCGAATAGCACGACGCCGGCGATGAACCCGAGCACGAGGGCGATCAGGTGCTTCATTCGTCCACCACCTCGATTTCGTCAACGTCGGATTCCAGTGGTTCGTGTTGACCGACATAGGTCGCGACGAGCTCGATGTGTCCGAGCGGCGCGCCCTCCTCGTCGCGTTCGTTTTCGACCCAGCGCTCCGTGACGAAACCATGCAACTTGGCGAATTCGCGCGCGCCCGCTCTGATCTCGCCGATCCGGTAGCCGCCGTCGCGCGGCGCCGACTCCATGTTGACAAACAGCGAGCCGCGCGCCGGCAGGTGCAGCACCCAATCGATAATGACTTCCTCCGCCCCTTCCGCGGCATTCCGTACAGCCACGCCGACGACGGATCCGCGGGCATTGCGAACCTTGAACATTTCGGCACGCGTGTAAGCCAACAGGCGGTCTTCCGGCCACCGAAGACCCGGCGGCACCGGGTTGTCCTGTCCGGCCGCGCCGATCATGATGCGGTCCATCGGGATGTCGATGCGGAACGCCTCGATGTTGCCGCCGTTCGGGGCAACCGAGACAATCGACGCTTCGCGCACCTGGTCGACGGCGGGGATGGCGTAGAGCGCACCGGCCGCCGCGGCCAGTCCGAGCAGGATTCCAACGAAGAGAGTCTTCAGCAAAACAGTGTCACCAGGATCATTAAACCTGCCAAATCAGGCACATGCGGTGGAGTTTAGTTAAATCGCGGGCGCCGGCCTACCGGCGCGGCGCGTTTTTGTGACGAAGCGCACAGGATTGCCGCGGACGGCGGCGAAATCGGTACAATCCGGCGGCCCGGGAGGCACGAAAAAATACCATGATCCAGCCTGTCTGCCTGTGGTCGGGACCCCGCAACGTCTCGACGGCGCTGATGTACAGCTTTGCCCAGCGCGACGACGTTCGCGTCGTGGACGAGCCGCTCTACGGCCATTACCTGCGCGTCAGCGGCGCGGACCATCCCGGCCGTGACGAGGTGCGAGCCGCGATGAACTGCGACGGAGACGCGGTGGTCGCGGACATGCTTGCGGCGCAACGGGCTGAGCCGGAGCGTCGCCTGTTCCTCAAGCACATGGCCCACCATCTCGTCGATCTGGATCTCGGCTTCCTGGCCGAAACGACCAACCTGTTCCTGGTGCGCGATCCGCGCGAAATGTTGCCGTCGCTGACGATACAGCTGCCGCAAGCGGAGCTGGCCGATACCGGGCTGAAACGCCAGTGGCAACTCTTCGACGAGCTGCGAGCACAGGGACAGTCGCCCGTTATCCTCGATGCGCGCGAGTTGTTGCTCGACCCGCGCGGCGTGCTGACGGCGTTGTGCCGGCACCTCGATCTCGATTTCGACGCCCGCATGCTGCGCTGGGAAGCCGGTGCAAGGCCCGAAGACGGCATCTGGGCTCGGCACTGGTACCACGCCGTGCACCGGAGCACGGGGTGGGCGCCGTTCGTCGCCAAAGGACATTTCCCGGCACACCTCGAGGAGCTGCTGGCCGAGTGCCGGCCCTGGTACGAGCGGCTGTTCGCGCATGCATTGCGCGCCCGCCCGGAAGGAGAGAGAACGTGAATCTTCCCGACCCCCGCAATGCCGACATCCTCGTTCATGTCGGTGGCGAACTCAGGTCACGCGCCGACGCGCGCGTATCGGTCTTCGACAGCGTCGTCCAGGGCGGCGACGCGGTCTGGGAAGGCCTGCGCGTCTACGACGGCCGCATCGCCGAACTCGACGGTCACTTGCAGCGCTTGCAGGACTCGGCCAAGGCGCTCGCCTTCGCGTCCGTGCCGCCGAACGACGCGATCCGCGCCGCCCTGTTCGAAACGCTCGAGGCGAATGTCATGCGCGACGAGACCCATGTGCGCCTGACGCTGACCCGCGGCGAGAAGGTTACGTCAGGCATGAACCCGACGCTCAACCGTTCGGGCTGCACGCTGATCGTGCTGGCCGAATGGAAGCCGCCCGTCTACTCCGATGACGGAATCCGCGTCATCACGGCGTCGACGCGACGCAATACGCCCTCCTGCCTGGATTCGAAAATCCACCACAACAACCTGCTCAACAACATCCTCGCGGCCATCGAAGCCAATGTCGCGGGCGTCGACAGCGCCGTCATGCTCGACCTCGACGGCTTCGTCTCGGAAACCAATGACACGAACCTGTTCATCGCGCGCGACGGAGGCGTACTGACGCCGCATGCCGATGCCTGCCTGCCAGGCCTGACGCGGCGCCTGGTGCTCGACATCTGCGCGGCCGAGGGCATTCCGGCAGCCGAGAAGAACCTCTCCCTGACCGAGATGTACACGGCGGACGAGGTGTTCACGAGCGGCACGATGGGCGAACTCACTCCCGTGCTCCAGGCCGACGGCCGGACCATCGGCGACGGCCGCGCCGGCGCAATGACGCGGCGGCTACAGGCATTGCACCGGCGCTACGCCTGGGAGCGCGGTACTCCGTTGCCCTTTTGATGGGCTCGCGGATCAGCAGGCCGAGAAATAGCGCTGCAGGTAGTCGTCGAGGGAAACCGTGTCGGCGGCCTCTATCTGGCGCTGCCGCTCGTGCGAAGCAGCCGCTTCTTCGCTCAACAGCGCGTCCTGTGCCTCCCTGAGCGGCGCAATGGCGCCGAAGTAGTCGCGATGGCAGCGCGCCATGCCCAGCGCAAACTCGAAGAAGCTGCTGCCCGTGTCACGCAACTCGGCGACGATGCGCGCGGACAACGTCGTCTCGGGCGCCTCGACGGCTTTTGAGAGCAAGCGCACCGCAGCGACAAAACTGTCGTTGCCGGACTGGCGATCGATGGCCTCGGCAACGACGAGAACATGGTCGAGGATCTCGCGCGCCCAGTCCTGCAACGTCGTTTCGCGACCTCCGCGAAGCAGGCGAAACCCGGGATCGCGGCCGCGCTTGGCGGTCTCGGTGTGGTTGACTCGCACTTCCTCGAGTTCGTCGTCCGTCAGAGCCGGACTGTCCTCCAGCAGGCAGTAGATCAGGAAAGCCTCGATGAAGCGCATCGTGTTCTGATTGATGCCGGACGGGTCGAACAGGTTGATGTCGAGCGAGCGAATCTCGACGTATTCGATGCCGTCACGACGCAATGCCGCGGTCGGCTGTTCGCCCGATCGCGCGACTCGCTTCGGGCGCACGGGCGAATAGTATTCATTCTCGATCTGCAACAGGTTCGCATTCAGCTGCCGGTAACGACCGTCGATCTTGACGCCGATCTTCTCGTAGGCGGGCTCGGGCGTGCAGATCGCGTTGCTCAGGTCGCGCACGTATTCGTCCAGGCTATTGAGCGAAATGTTGATCGCCGACTGGTTCTGGTTGCTGTAACCGAGATCGCTCATGCGCAGCGATGTGGCCCAGGGCTCGTACCAGGTATCCGCATCGAGCGACGGCAGTCGGGCCGCGGCGCCCGCAAATGACTTGCACACGGCAGGCGAAGCGCCGAACAGGTACAGCACGATCCAGCCCATGCGGCGGAAATTGCGGATCATCGCGAGGTACTGATCGGAGCGAAACGTCGTGTCGTCGGCATCGCCGCCCAGCACCGAGCGATACACGGGCCAGAACGTTTCGGGAAGCGAGTAGTTGAAGTGCACGCCTGCGATCACCTGCATTTCGCGACCGTAACGGTAACCGAGCCCGCGGCGATAGATCGTCTTCATGCGGCCGACGTTGGAGCGCCCGTACCGGGCGAGCGGAATCTCGCGATCCGCTGCCATCCTGCACGGCATGCTCGCGGTCCAGAGCATCTCCTCACCGAGGTGCGCGTACGTGAACTGGTGAATGTCGCACAGGAACCTGAGCGCCTCCCAGGTCTCCGCGAACGCCGGCGTGACAAACTCCAGAAGCGCTTCCGAAAAGTCGGTCGTGATGTAGCGGTTGGTCAGCGCCGAACCCAGCGCCGGCGGGTGCGGCGTCCGGGCAAGGAAGCCGTCGGGGCTGATCCGCAGCGCTTCCTTTTCTACGCCTTTCAGTCCCCCGGTGAGGACGTCGTCGCCGCCATTGGCAACCGCGTCCAGGCGTTGTTCAAAGCCCTGCTTCACATCGGATCCTTCGGAAGAAGCGGCCCATTCGGCCAGCGTGCAGTTTTACCATAACCGGCACCCGGCGTCCGATCCGCACGAGCGGTGCTCACCGCGTCTGCTATGCTCGAAGGACACCGTGAAACGGCGGCAACGCATGAGGGTCCGAATTCATACGAAGCACGTGATCGCGGCGGTCCTTCTCGCCGCCGTTCTCGGCAGTGCCCCCGCCCACGCGTTCCGCTGCGGCAGCAAGATCGTGACGAAGGACATGCACGAAGCGCAGGTGCGCGCCGCTTGCGGCGCGCCGACAACGATGCGCCAGATCGGACGGACCTTGCGCAACTTCAATGTCCCGATCACGCGTCATCATGGCGGCGGCTGGACCAGCCGGCATTTTCCGGGTTACGGCTTCACCGAGGAAGTCATCGTCACCGAGTATGTCTACAATTTCGGGCCGCGCAAACTCATGCGTCGGCTGATTTTCGAAGGCGGCGTGCTCGTGTCGATCGAATCGCTTGGCTACGGCTACCGAGAGTAAGTAGACTACGCCGCATGGACAACTCCAAACTGCGTCGCTTTCGCGACCGACCCACGGGCGCGCCGACACTGATCAACGAAGGATGCATTGTCACGGGCGTCATCTCCGGCAGTGGCGACTACCAGGTCAGCGGGCAGATCGACGGCGACTGCGATGTCGACGGTACGGTCGCGCTGGCCCGCAACGGTTACTGGAACGGCACGATCAAGGCCTCACACGTCGTGATCTCGGGCCACGTCGAAGGCGACATCGTGGCAACCGGCAAGGTCGAGATCGCGGACACGGCCCGCATCACGGGAACCGTCACGGGCGAAGCCATTGCCGTGGCCGAGGGCGCCGTCGTGGAAGGCCAGATGAAGACCACGGGCCAGGTCGATCCCGTCGAATTCGTCGAGAAACGCGAGAAATAGTCCGCATCGGAAAATAC
>JBFJQO010000007.1:0-21707 GCA_041616535.1 Woeseiaceae bacterium
TCCCTCCGAATACATTACCGACCCGGACGCCGAAGTCTGCTACGTCCTCGAGACGGGCGGGCTGGCCGACGTGCTGGCGCTCGAGCGTGCATGCGCAAAGCACGGGATGCCGTCGCCGACGTCGTCATTCGATTTTTGCGGGAATCACGAATACAAGCGCTTCATCATCCTGCGCCGAATGCAGGGTTTTTTCATGCGGCGTCCGCGCAAGACCGGCTCGCAACGCCTGAAGCGCCTCGTCGAAGCGGCTGAGCAGGGCGACCAGGAGCTCCTGTTGATCCCGGTCGCCATCTACTGGGGTCGGTCGCCCGAGAAGGAGCGCTCGTTCGTCAAGTTACTGTTCTCGGAAAACTGGGAGGCGATTGGTCGCATCCGCAAGTTCTTCACGACGCTCGTGCACGGCAGGAACACGTTGCTGCGATTCAGTCACGCACTGCCCATGCGCTCGATCGATGTCGAAGGGCAGAGTACCGAGATCGCCTACCGCAAGGTGTCGCGCATACTGCGCGTGCATTTCCGCCAGCGTCGCGCCGCGACGGTCGGGCCGGACCTGTCGCACCGCCGCACGCTGATTAACCAGGTGCTACGTGCGCCGGGCGTGCGCCGCGCGATCGCGTCCGAAGCCGGTGACGACTTTCGCAAGCAGGAACTGGCGCGCCGCAAGGCACGCAAGTATGCGCTCGAGATCGCCGCAGACATCTCCTACCCGACGATTCGCGTGCTCGTGCGGGTACTCCGCTGGCTGTGGCACCAGATCTACGACGGTATCGAGTTGAACCACGTCAACCTGTTGCACGAAGTGGCGAAGGACAAGGAGGTCATCTACGTTCCCTGCCACCGCAGTCACTTCGATTACCTTCTGCTCGGTTACGTGACCTACGAGGAGGGGCTGCAGCTGCCGCATATCGCGGCTGGGATCAACCTGAACATGCCTGTCGTCGGCGGAATCCTGCGACGCGGCGGCGCATTCTTCCTGCGGCGCAGCTTCAAGGGCAACCGGCTGTATGCGGCCGTGTTCGACGCATACATCCAGCAGGTGCTCGGGAAGGGTCACTCGATGGAGTATTTCGTCGAGGGCGGGCGCAGCCGCACGGGCCGGCTGCTGGCCCCGAAGGGCGGCATGCTGGCCATGACCGTCAATGCCTACGTCACGCACCCGCAACGCCCGATCGTCTTCGTGCCGATCTATTTCGGCTACGAGAAGCTGATCGAAGGCGACGCATTCATCAGCGAACTCGGCGGCGCACAAAAGCAGAAGGAGACGCTCGGCGGACTGATTCGCTCGGTCAAGGCGCTGCGCGATCAGTTCGGCAAGGTGTGCGTGAACTTCGGCCGACCGATCGAACTCGAGCCCATCCTCGATGCGCATCACCCCGCGTGGCGCGAGTACGAGCCCAAGAACGGCGAGCGACCCGCATGGCTGGCCCCGATCGTCGACCAGGTCGGCAAGAGGATCATGCAGAACATCAACTCGGCCGCGGCCGTGACGCCGATCAGCCTCCTGGCCCATGTCCTGCTCGCGACACCGAAGCAGAAGATCGGCCTCGAGGAATTACGGCGCCAGATACAGGTCAGCCTCGACCTGCTGCAACGCTTCCGTTACTCGGACCTCATCACGATGCCGGATTGGACGCCGGACGAAATCATCGCGCACGGGGAGAAGCTCGACGTCATCAGCCGCACGTCGCACCCGATGGGCGAAGTCATTCACATGGAAGAACGCACGGCCGTGCTGATGACGTACTTCCGCAACAACATCACGCACCTCCTGGCGGTGCCCGCGTCGGTCGCCTGTTGCTTCATCCAGGGCACCGAGCTCGCGCACTCGGAGCTGCAGCGCCTGATCCGACTGATCTATCCGTTCATGAAGAAGGAGCTGTGCCTCAAGTGGAGGTTCGAGGAGATCGACAGGATTACGACGGAGGCCATCGACGCGCTGCTGGATCTCGGCATCCTGAGTCCCGGCAAGAGAAAAAACGTCCTGGTGCGCCCGCGTGCGGGCTCGGAGAAGGCCTTCCAGCTACTCATGTTCGGGCAGGCGATGGTGCCGATGCTGCAGCGCTTCTACCTGGTCATCGCCGTGCTCGTCGGCAACGGCTCCGGCACGCTGACGCGAGCGCGGCTGGAGACGATGTGCCAGCAGAGCGCCGAACGGCTGTCGATGATCTACGGCCTGCATTCGCCCGATTTCTTCAACAAGACGCTGTTCCATGACTTCATCAAGAAGTTGCAGGAGCAGGACGTGCTGCGGCGCAACGGCGCAGGGCTCATCGAGTTCGACGACGACATCAAGTCGATCGGCGCGGACGCGCGCCTCGTGCTGGGCGAGGAGATCCGCCACAGTATCCTGTCGCTGACGATGCCCGGGGAAAGCGCCAAATTGCCCGATACGGCATCGGATTCCGACTGATTTCCTTGCGTTGCGGGCCGTAAACGTCTACAAAATGCGCATGATCCGGGCAATCGCACTCGCCGTCATCCTGAACCTCACGCTGCTGCCGTGCGCGCTGGCGCTCGAGGCCGTCGAGGCCGTCGAGGACGCGCACGATTGCTGCCCGCCCGAAATCAATCTCGAGGCGTTCGAGTGTTGCGAAATCGACGATGCGAGTCTCGATACGCGCGGCAACGCCCTAAAGACCGACGAAAGCGGGGATACCGATATCGCCCCGGGCCCCTCGTTCATGGACCTCGGGGACCCGGCCGCTGCCGCCTGGCTTGCGACGACGGGTCCGCCCGATGCGCCACCGCGCGCCGTCTCGCTGCACAAACTCAACTGCGTCTATCTGAACTAGCCAATTCTCTGCATTAAACCCTTTCGGTTTTTCCAGCAGGAGTTGGTTACATGAAATACGTATTCGCGTTCGCGGCCTGGTTGTCGTGGACTTCAATCGCTGTCGCGGGATCGGACGTCCCGCTGACGATCGCCGAGGCCGGGGATCTCGCCCTCGCAAGCGAACCCGGGCAGATGGCGTTACTGGCCCGAGCCGAGGCCATGCAAGAGGAGGCCGTTGCGGCCGGTCAATTGCCGGACCCGACCATGCGCATCGGGCTGGCGAACTACCCGATCAGCAGCGGTGGCTTCACGACCGAGGGCATGACCCAGGCCCAGCTCGGGATTCGCCAGGCGTTTCCGAGGGCACGCAAACTGGGCGCCGAGCAGATGCGCGCACAGGCCGACGCCTACAGCCTCGGGGCCGATGCGCGCGAACGGGACGTGCTGGCCGCGGCCCGCCGGGCCTGGCTCGCGGCGTATTACGCGCAGCAAGCTCGGTCGCTCGTCAGCGAGTCGCGTCCGTACTTCGACGATCTCGTCACTGTCACGCGGTCTCTGTACGCGGTGGGTCGCAAGTCGCAGCACGACGTGCTGCGCGCCGAACTCGAGCTCAGCCGTCTCGACGATAGACTCATCGAGACCGACCGCGCCCGCGCCGAGGCGCAAGCCGCACTGTCGCGCTGGCTGGGGCAGGATGCATACCGGCCGATCGCGCAAAAGCTACCCGATTGGGAGACCCTGCCGCCGCTGGCGAAACTGCGCGCCGACCTCGCACAGCATCCGACGCTCGAGGCCGCCGATGCCGGCGTCGCGGCGAAGCAGGCCGGGGTCCGCGTGGCCGAGGAGCGCAAGAAACCGGGCTGGGCGCTCGACTTTGGCTACGGCTACCGCGACGGTTTCCTGCCGAACGGCGAGCCGCGTTCCGATTTCATCAGCCTGTCGGTGACCGTCGACCTGCCGATGTTCAGCAAGAACCGCCAGGACCGTAAACTCGCTGCCGCGCTCGGCGAGCGCCGCGCCGCGATCAACGCCCAGGCCGAATTGCAGGCCCGGCTGTCGAGCGAACTCGACGTCGAGTACGCGCGCTGGAGCGACCTGACACGGCGCCTTGCACTGTACGAGACCCGTATCCTGGAGCAGTCCCGCGGCCAGGCGCAGGCGGCACTGTCGGCCTACCAGAGCGATGCGGGCGATTTCGCGGACGTGATGCGTGCCTGGATCGACGAACTCAATACCCGCCTCGAACACGTGCGCCTGCAGGTGGAGCGAGCGCAAAGCTACGCGACGCTCGCCAACCTCGGAGGACTCGAATCATGAAGAACACCATTGTTGTCGCCGCGGTCGTCGCGGCACTCGTCATCGGCGTGCTGATCGGGCGCGGCTCGCCGCCGGTCCCGGAAGCCGGCCAGGTCGAATCCGCCGACCGCGAGATCCTCTACTGGGTTGCACCGATGGACCCGAGCTTCCGCCGCGACGAACCTGGCAAGTCGCCGATGGGCATGGACCTCGTGCCCGTATATGCCGACGAAGTCGCCAGCAAGGCGGGGGTCGTGTCGATCGATCCGACCCTTGTCAACAATCTCGGCGTGCGCACGGCCGTCGCGGAACACGGCACGCTGCCGCGGCGCATCGAGACCGTCGGCTACATCGCCTACGACGAGGACACCTTGCAGCACATTCACACGCGGGTCGATGGGTGGATCGAGAAACTCGTGACCACCGCCACGGGCGACCCGGTCAGGAAAGGCCAGTTGTTGTTCGAGCTGTACTCGCCGACGCTGGTCAACGCGCAACAGGAGTACCTGGCCGCGCTGTCGAGCAGCAACGCCGGACTTCGTGCCGCCTCGCGCGATCGGCTGGCGGCACTTGGTGTGACCGCACGCGAGATTGCCCGCCTCGACAAGGAACGCACCGCAAGCCAGCGTGTGCGAGTCTACGCCGAGACCGACGGCGTGATCGCGAGTCTCGGCGTGCGCGAGGGCATGTTCGTCACGCCGGCGACCGAGGTGATGTCGATCGCGCAGCTCGACAAGGTCTGGGTCGTTGCCGAAGTGTTCGAACGCCAGTCGGCCTGGGTCGAGCCCGGCCAATCGGCCACCGTGGAGCTCGACTACCTGCCCGGCATTGTGCTGAGTGGCACGGTCGACTACGTCAACCCGGAACTGGACCCGAAGACGCGCACGCTCAAGGTGCGCCTGCGCTTCGACAATGAAGGCACGAGGCTGCTGCCCAACATGTTTGCGCGCGTCGTCATCGAGGGGGCCGCGATCGACAACATCGTGCACGTACCGCGCGAAGCGGTGATTCGCGGCGGCTCGTCGAATCGCGTCGTCGTCGATAGCGGCAACGGCATGTTCGAGTCGCGCAGGGTGCTGATCGGAATCGAATCCGGCGATCGCGTCGCGATCCGGCGCGGTCTGCGGGAAGGAGAGCGCGTCGTCACGTCGGCGCAGTTCCTGATCGACTCCGAGTCGAACATCGACGTGGCGCTCGAACGCATGGAGGGCATGCAATGATCGCCGCGCTGATCCGCTGGTCGATCGAGAACCGCGTACTCGTCGTCATCATGGCGCTGATCATCGCCGCCCTCGGCGCGTGGTCGGTGCGCGAAACGCCGGTCGACGCCCTGCCGGACCTCTCCGATGTGCAGGTCATCATCAAGACGTCGTTTCCGGGCCAGGCGCCGCAGGTCGTCGAGGACCAGGTGACGTACCCTCTGACGACCGCCATGCTGTCGGTCCCCAAGGCCGTCACCGTGCGCGGTTACTCATTCTTCGGCGATTCCTACGTGTATGTCATCTTCGCGGATGGCACGGACCTCTACTGGGCCCGCTCGCGCGTGCTCGAATACCTGAACCAGGTGGCCCCGAGCCTGCCGGCCGATGCGACCTCGTCGCTCGGCCCGGATGCGACCGGGGTCGGCTGGGTCTTCCAGTATGCGCTCGTGGACCGCAGCGGCGGGCACGACCTCGCGCAGCTCAGGAGCCTGCAGGACTGGTTCCTGAAATACGAACTGCAGACCGTGCCCGGCGTTGCCGAAGTCGCGACGATCGGCGGCATGGTGCGCCAATACCAGGTCGTCGTCGACCCCGACAAGTTGCGCGCTTTCGGCGTGACGCTCGCGTCGCTCAAGGCAGCGATCCGCGCAGGCAATGCGGAGACCGGCGGTTCCGTCATCGAGATGGGCGAGGCCGAGTACATGGTGCGCGCGACGGGCTACCTGCAGGGCATCGAGGACCTTGCCGCGATCCCGCTAGGCGTCAACGCGCAAGGTACGCCGCTGCTGCTGTCGGACGTGGCCGATATTCGCGTCGGGCCGCAGATGCGCCGCGGCATCGCCGACCTCGACGGCGAGGGCGAAGTGGTCGGCGCGGTCGTCGTCATGCGCTGGGGAGGCAACGCCTCGAAGACGATCGATGCGGTCAAAGCGCGCCTCGCCGAACTCGAGGGAAGCCTGCCCGAAGGCGTCGAGATCGTCACGACGTACGACCGTTCTGCGCTGATCGAGCGCTCCGTCGATACGCTCAAGCGCACCCTGGTCAAGGAATTCGTCGTCGTTGCGCTCGTCTGTGCGCTATTCCTGTTCCACCTGCGGTCCTCGGCGGTCATCGTGCTGAGCCTGCCGCTCGGCGTGCTCGTTGCGTTCATCGTCATGCGGGCGCAGGGCATCAACGCCAACATCATGTCGCTCGGCGGGATCGCGATCGCGATCGGCGCCATGGTGGACTCGGCGATTGTCATGATCGAAAACGTGCACAAACACATTGAGAAGGAAGCGCTGACGCCCGCGAACCGCTGGCGCGTCATGGCCGACGCGGCGAGCGAGGTCGGACCGCCGCTGTTTGTCTCGCTGCTCATCATCACGCTCAGCTTCCTGCCTGTGTTCACGCTCGAGGCACAGGAAGGGCGGCTGTTCGCGCCGCTGGCGTTCACAAAGACATATGCGATGGCGGCCGCGGCCGGCCTGTCGATCACGCTCGTGCCGGTCCTGATGGGCTACTTTATCCGCGGCAAGGTGATCGACGAAAAGCACAATCCCGTCAATCGCGCGTTGATTGCCGCTTACCGCCCCGTCATCAATTGGGTCATTCGCGCGCCGCGCGCCACGCTCGTGTTCGCGGCGCTGATCCTCGTTGTCGGTTTTTGGCCGGCAACGAAGCTCGGCTCGGAGTTCATGCCGCCGCTCGACGAGGGCGACCTGATGTACATGCCGACGACCTATCCCGGCGTGTCCATCGACAAGGCGCGCGAAATGCTGCAGCACACGGACAAGATGATCAGGAAGGTGCCCGAGGTGAAGCAGGTGTTCGGCAAGATCGGGCGCGCCGAGACGGCGACGGACCCCGCGCCGCTGACAATGATCGAGACCGTAATCCAGCTCAAGCCGCGAGAAGAATGGCGCGACGGCATGACGCCCGAGAAGCTGCGCGCCGAACTCGACAAAGCCGTGCAGTACACGGGGCTGACGAATGCGTGGGTGATGCCGATCAAGACGCGCATCGACATGCTCGCGACCGGCATCAAGACGCCGGTCGGCATCAAGGTGGCCGGTCCCGACCTGAACGTCATCGAAGACATCGGGCGGCGCCTCGAACAGGTGCTCGAGAACGTGCCGGGGACCGCCTCCGTGTATTCGGAACGCGTCGCGGGCGGCCGCTATGTCGACGTCGACATCGATCGCGAGCGCGCCTCGCGATTCGGTCTCAACATCGCCGACGTGCAGGACATCATCCGCTCCGCCGTAGGCGGGATGAACGTGACGCAGACGGTCGAGGGGCTCGAGCGGTATCCTGTCAACGTGCGTTACCCGCAGCGCGTGCGCGACTCGGTGCAGCAGCTCCGCTTGCTCCCGATCGTCACACCGGCCGGTGCGCGTATCGCGCTCGCGGACGTGGCCGACGTGCGCGTCGTGGACGGGCCGCCCGCCATCAAGAGCGAGAACGCGCGCCCCAACGGCTGGACCTACGTCGACATCGCCGATCGCGACCTCGGTTCGTACGTGGCCGAGGCACAACGTGCCGTGGCCGATTTCATTGAATTGCCGGCGGGTTATTCGCTGTCGTGGTCGGGCCAGTACGAGTACATGGTCCGGGCGAAAGCGCGGCTCGCCGTCGTCGGGCCGATCACGCTGGCCGTAATCGTGTTGCTGCTGTTCATCAACTTCGGGCGGCTGCCCGAGGTCGCGATCGTCCTGGGGACGTTACCGCTCGCGCTCGTCGGCGGATTGTGGCTGCTGTACCTGCTCGGCTACGAACTGTCCGTGGCCGTCGGCGTCGGCTTCATTGCGCTAGCGGGGGTCGCCGTCGAGATTGGCGTCGTCATGCTCGTCTACCTGAACCAGGCGATCCGGCGGCGCGAGGTACGCACGAAGGCCGATGTCGAAGAGGCGGTCGTCGAAGGCGCATTGCTGCGCATACGTCCCGTGATCATGACCGTCGCGGCGACGATCGGCGGCTTGCTGCCGATTATGTTCGGTGGCGGCACGGGCTCGGAGGTGATGCGCCGCATCGCGGCGCCGATGGTCGGCGGCATGGTCAGCGCGACGATCCTGACGCTGGCCGTTATCCCGGCGCTGTTCCTGCTGTGGCAACAGCGCCGGGTTCGAATGGCAGCCTAAGAAATGGAGACTTACGTATTGCGGCCCAGGCACCTCAGGGTGAACTTGTTGACTTTGATGTCGAAAGTGTCCAGGTCGATTACGGTGACTCCCCTCGCCTGGAACATTTGACCATCGTCACTACGCCACATGTCGACGAAGTTGCCATTGAATACCCCGCTGCTGAGATTCAGGTTCTGCGTCTCCCGGCCGGCAAACATCACGAACCCATCGCTCGTGAAGCCTGATCTGGCGACGGTCGCCACTAAATTATTGGTGTGCTCATGCAGAGACACGTCGAAGAGAAAAGTAATTTCGTGCGGCTCGCCGGAACATGGATTGGTCGCAGACGGATTAAAAGAGGAACCTGAAAACTCTACGGGTCTGTCGGCGTTAGCGAGGTTCGTCATGCCGGCCAACAGCACGGCTGATCCGGCCAATACCAGAATCTTGCGGAGCTTTTCGTTCATGTCAGTCTCCCATGTATTGTTGTTGGTGTACTTCCAGTGTAGGGGAGGGGCCCACAATATCCACTCGCGAACCCATTGTACTAGTCCGGGCGGATCGCGAACACGACCGTGACGGTCGCCGTGAAACTCAGGTCCGCCGGGTTGTAGGTCTGGCCCGCATCGGCTTCCGCAGCCATCATGCGCGCGCCGAGCGGCTGCGGGCCGGGTGGCTGCGGGGCGTGGCTGGCGGCATTCACGCTGATCACCTCGCCAATCTTGGCATCGAGCGATTGTGCGAGCCGTAACGCGTTCGCCCTGGCATCCTCGGCTGCGGCCTGCAACGCGCGGCGGTAGGCTTCGCGGCGCCCGTTGCTATCGAGCTGCGGCGGTGAAACCTGGTTGACCCCGGCTTTGACGGCGCCTTCCACGACCGCACCGAGCTTGTCGAGATCCTCGAGTTCCAGTGTGACCTGCCGTTCCGCGATGTAGCCGCGCAACTCCTGCTCCTCGCGCTCGCGGTTCCAGCGATAATCGGGTCGTACGGAGGCCCCGGTCGTATCGATATTGTCGCGATCGATCTTCATTCGATCCGACATCTTCAATACATTGTCGACGGCGTTGGCGACCTCCCTCTGCGCCGCGTCCAGGGTCGGTTCCCGGGCCACCACGGACATCCGGATAATCGCCCGGTCCGGTTTGACTTCGGCGAAGCCGCTGCCGCTCACCGTGATCGAGCGTATTTGTTCTTCAGCCATGGTGCCGGTTCCCATCGTCATCAATAGAATTACCAGTAGTAATCGCAGCATCTGCCTTACCTCTTGGTCAGCCCGGTCGGGTTATTCGTATGAAGCATGCGAGTCGATCCGGATCAGGCATCCATGTCCGGTATGAGTTCGCTCTCGAGCGTGGCGATCATATCTTTCAGGAGGAGCTTGCGTTTCTTGAGCCTGCGGATGCGCAGCTGGTCGACCATAGGGTCTTCCTGCAGTCGATCGATCAGGTAGTCGAGGTCCCTGTGGCTGACGCGCAGCTCACGAAGGCGCTCGAGCTGCTTGAACGATTCGGTATCGATCTTGTCCGCCATGGGGTCATGCTACTCGCTGTCGGGCAACAGTGACAACCAATCGCGATCGGTTGCCCCGATGACGAAAAAATGTGGGTTCAAGATGTCTGCTTTTGCGTTGTATTTCATGGGCTTGCCATCGAGTGTCACGACGCTGCCGCCGGCTTGCTCGACGACCGCCTGCGCCGCCGCGGTATCCCACTCGGACGTGGGCCCGAGGCGTGGATACAGGTCGGCGCCGCCCTCTGCCACGACGCAAAACTTGAGGGAGCTGCCCATCGGAACGAGTTCGTGTTCGCCGACTTTGGCGAGAAAAGCGTCGAGGCTGGCGCCGCGGTGCGAGCGGCTGCCGACAATCCGCGTCGGTGTGTGGCTCGTCGTGGCGACGGCGATCGGGACCGGGTCCTCACCGCGATCGCGGCATTCGGCGCCGAGGCCCTTGCAGCCGACGAAGGTCTTGTCCTGAATGGGCACGTGAACGATGCCGAGCACGGGGCGATGGTCCTCGATGAGCGCGATGTTGACCGTGAACTCGCCGTTGCGGTTGACGAATTCCTTCGTGCCGTCGAGCGGGTCGACGATCCAGTAACGTCGCCATGCGCGGCGAACCTCGAACGCGGGCAAGCCAGACTCCTCGGAGATGATCGGAATATCCGGTGTCAGCGACTTGAGACCGGCGTCGATCCAGCGATGCGAGGCGAGATCGGCCTGCGTCAGCGGCGACTCGTCGTCCTTTTCTTGCACCTCGAAATCCGTGGAGTAGACTTCGAGAATCGCGCGGCCGGCGTCTTCGGCCAGCGCCACAACCGGATCGACGAGCGACGTGAGGTCCATGTTCAGGCTCATTCAGTCAAACGGGCGCGCAGTATAGCAATGAATATCACTCCGCAAGCCGCACTCGAGCGATGCGAAACGCTGATGCTCGACATGGACGGAACGATACTCGACCTCGCGTTCGACAATTACATCTGGAAGGATCTCGTGCCGCGCCGTTACGCGGCCGCGAACAACATGAGCGTCGACGAGGCACGCGATACGCTGTTCACCAAGTACCGTTCCGTCCAGGGCAATCTCGAGTGGTATTGCCTCGACCACTGGAACGAGCGGTTGGGCATCGACGTGGTCAAGATTCACCATGATGTGACGCACAGGATCGGCTACCTGCCCGGCGCGCTGCCGTTCCTCAGGAATATGCACGCGCAGGACAAGCGCGTGCTGCTCGTGACGAACTCTCACCCGGACACGCTGGATCTAAAGGATGCGGTCACGGGGCTTGCCGACTACTTCGATGGCCTCTACAGCTCGCACACCTACGGCCACCCGAAGGAGTCGCAGGCCTTCTGGCATGCGCTGCAGGAGGACGTCGATTTCGACGTTGAAACGACGCTTTTCGTCGATGACAGCCAGCCCGTGCTGAGGAGTGCGCGCGACTATGGTGTCAGCATGCTCGTGACCGTGACCTGGCCCGACACGTCGGAGCCACGCAAGTCGGGGTCGGAGTTCCGCGGTGTCGAAGGGGTTGGGGATTTGCTGGATTAGTCTTGCTTCTCGCGTGGCGGCCGTCGCCGGTGGCTCTTCGGCGGCTTGTTGTGCTTGCCGCCGCCCGGTCTGCGCCGCGGCCCGCCGCCACGCGATTTGCGCGGCCGGGGCTTGGGCTTGACGATGTCGGGCAGGTCCTCCTGCACGTAGTTCGCTACCGGCAGCTTGTGCCCGATGTATTCTTCGATCTCGGGCAGCGACACGACGTAGGACTCGCAGCCGAAACTGATGGCATCGCCGGCGGCGCCCGCGCGTGCCGTCCGTCCGATGCGGTGCACGTAGTCTTCGCGGTCCTGCGGCAGGTCGTAGTTGATGACGTACTGGACATCGGGGATGTGCAGGCCGCGGGAAGCGACGTCGGTGCCGATCAGCACCGGCAGGTTGCCGCTCTGAAAATCCATGAGCATGCGCAGCCGCTTTTTCTGCGGGACGTCGCCCGAGATTGCCTCGGCATGGATGTCGTTCGCCTCGAGGAAATCCTGTACGCGCTCGGCCTCGCGTTTCATGTTGACGAAGATCATGATGCGCGCCGCGCCCATTTCGCGGATCAGGCCGATCAGCAAGGGCATCTTGTCTTCGTTCGACGGGAAGAAGATGGCCTGGCGCACGCGGTCGGCCGTGACTTTGTCGGGTGCGATACGAATCAGCTCCGGTTCGTTCATGTGCTCGTAGGCGAGTTCCATGACGCGTTGCGACAGCGTCGCCGAGAACAGCATATTGAGCCGCTTCTCGGGCTTGGGCAGGCGGCGCAGCAGGTAGCGGATGTCCTTGATGAAGCCGAGATCGAACATGCGGTCGGCCTCGTCGAGTATCGCGACCTGCACGTGACTGAGCTTGTATACGCCCTGCTTGAAGTAGTCGATGATGCGCCCCGGCGTGCCGATCAGCAGGTCGACGCCGTTCGCGAGTATCGTGCGCTGCTTCTCATAGTCGGTGCCGCCGAACGCGAGGCCGATTTTCAGCCCCGTATGCCGGCCGAGCACCTCGGCATCCTTGGCGATCTGCACGGCAAGTTCGCGCGTCGGCGCGAGGCAGAATACGCGCGGCTGGTGCGGGCCCTCGAATTCGACCGGGTTCGTGATCAGGCGCTGGTATGCCGCGATCAGGAACGCGGCCGTCTTGCCCGTGCCGGTCTGCGCCTGGCCGGCAACGTCGTGCTGCTGCAATGCGATCGGCAGCGTGGACGCCTGGATGGGCGTGCAGAACTCGAATCCCGCATCGCGTATACCCGCGCGCACGGTTTCGTGCAACGGGAGTGTATCGAATCTGAGGTCGCTCAGATGGTTATCAGACATAAACAAAGACCGGAAAATATGCGTAAAAGGCTTGCAAAATGGCTCGCGACACGGTGAAATTGGCATTAATTCGACGCGACACCCGTCGCACCCGCCAGTTTCGCTTTTCATCGATCCGTAGAAGAATCCGGAAAGAGTCGGCCTACAAGCTGCGACAGTTTGCCTGATTGAATTGGCAGCGTCACCCGTTTTCGAATTGTCCGTTCCCTGATATTGGTTTGAAGCGGGCGATCTCATACTCACTTTGGAAGATTTGGAGGAAGTAGCCGGTGAGCGACAAGATTGTGCACACCTCGGACAACGCATTTGATGCGGACGTTTTACAAAACAGCAAGGCTGTACTGCTCGATTTCTGGGCGGAATGGTGCGGCCCCTGCAAGATGATCGCACCGCTCCTCGATGAGGTGGCGGACAAGTACGAAGAAAAACTCGACGTCGTCAAGCTGAACGTCGACGAGAATCCGAACACGGCTCAGAAATTCGGGATCCGAAGCATTCCGACCCTGATCCTGTTCAAGGATGGCGCCGTGCAGGCGCAAGTCATGGGCGCGATGCCAAAGTCGCAGCTCGAAGAGTTTCTGGACACTAATCTGTGAGAGGGTACTTGGGTACTTCAACGAAATCTCGCCCGAGCAAGTCGGGCAACAAAGGCAAGGGGAACGCCAATCGCCGCCGTCGCCGCCGTGCGCCACAGCACGAGTATCCGGATGACGACGGCAATCTCGAGGTAATTCCGCCCGAGCAACTCGAAGCCACCAAAAACATGATGAACCTGACGGAACTCAAGACCCGTCCGGCATCGAAGCTCGTCGAACTCGGCGAGTCGCTCGGCATCGAGAACATGGCCCGCTCGCGCAAGCAGGACATGATCTTCGCGATCCTGAAAGCCCACGCGGCCCAGGGCGAGGACATTTACGGCGAGGGCGTCCTCGAGATCCTGCAGGACGGCTTCGGCTTCCTGCGCTCTGCCGACGGCTCGTATCTCGCCGGACCCGACGACATTTACGTCAGCCCGAGCCAGATCCGCCGTTTCGCGCTGCGCACCGGCGACACGGTGTCGGGCCTGATTCGTCCGCCCAAAGACGGCGAGCGTTACTTTGCACTCCTGAAAGTCGGCCAGATCAACCACGACGGGCCCGAGAACGCGCGCACGAAGGTGCTTTTCGAGAACCTGACGCCGCTGTTCCCGAAGGAACGCCTGAAACTCGAACAGG
Source organism: Woeseiaceae bacterium (assembly GCA_041616535.1). GTDB lineage: Bacteria > Pseudomonadota > Gammaproteobacteria > Steroidobacterales > Woeseiaceae > UBA1847. The sequence goes on from JBFJQO010000007.1 coordinate 13,930, forward strand.
GTAACGGGAGTACCGAGGACCTGACGGCTCGCATCATCGACATGGTTGCGCCGATCGGCAAAGGCCAGCGTGGCCTGATCGTCTCGCCGCCGAAAGCCGGCAAGACGATGCTGCTGCAGAACATCGCCTCGGCGATCGTCGCAAACAGCCCCGAAGTCGACCTGATGGTGCTACTCATCGACGAACGCCCCGAAGAGGTGACCGAGATGGAGCGCACGGTACGCGGCGAAGTCGTGTCGTCGACCTTCGACGAGCCGGCCAGCCGTCACGTGCAGGTGGCCGACATGGTCATCGAGAAAGCCAAGCGCCTCGTCGAGCACAAGCGCGACGTCGTCATCCTGCTCGACTCGATTACGCGGCTGGCGCGGGCCTACAACACGGTCGTCCCGAGCTCCGGCAAGGTCCTGACTGGTGGTGTCGATGCCAACGCACTGCATCGTCCGAAACGTTTCTTTGGCGCCGCGCGCAATATCGAAGAGGGCGGCAGCCTGACGATCCTCGCGACCGCGCTCATCGACACAGGCTCGAAGATGGACGAAGTAATCTACGAGGAATTCAAGGGCACGGGCAACATGGAGATCCACCTGGATCGCCGCATTGCCGAGAAGCGCGTCTTCCCCGCGATCAACATCAACCGTTCGGGTACGCGCAAGGAAGAACTGCTGACCGAGGATGCGGAGCTGCAGAAAATGTGGATCCTGCGCAAGGTGCTGCACCCGATGGACGAGCTTGCCGCGATCGAGTTCCTGCTCAACAAACTGCAGGACACGAAGACCAATGCGAAGTTCTTCGAGGCAATGAAACGCTAGCGATTCGCGAGCCAGCGACGCGCTTCGAATTCGTTGGTGAAGACCCGGCCGTGGGCAAGTCCGCGGTTCAGCAGGACCGACTCGGCGAGACGGCTCATCTCTAGGGCGTCCGGATTCAGTTGGACCCAGGCGATACAGTGGTCGATCGTGACACCGGCCTCGAGAAAAATCGCCTGATGATCGATGGCGTCGGCGAGCTTCAGCGGTCGGTCCACGTTCGATATTCCGAGAATCGCTTTGCAGCCGAACCGGTCGCAGGCTGCGACGATGTCCTTCCACATCTGTGCAAGCGAGGGCCGGTCTGGCGACCCCGATAAGCGCACTTCGACCGCCGAATCCCTGAGCTCGATCGTGTATTGCAACGCCATATCAAAAGTCTAGGCGCCAAGGCCGAGCTTTGCCCTCCGTATAGTCAAGCATTGCCCTCCGTATACACGCGTACAATGCAGACCGGGTCCGACCGATTTTAAGCGTTGTTGCCGTCAAATGAACGAATGCCCGGAGGATAGTCCGACATGGCGGTCCGGCTGGACGACAAAAGGCTTGTAAAACAGCTGCTTGGCGGTGACGAACGGGCTTTCGACCGGTTTTTCGACGAGAATTTCGCCCGGCTCTACCGCTTCGCGCTGGTGCGTCTCGCCGACGATCCCGACGCTGCGCGCGAAATTGCGCAGATTACGCTCAGCAAGGCCGTCCGCAAGCTGCACACGTACAAGGGGGAGTCGGCCCTGTTCACGTGGCTGTGTTCCATCTGCCGCAACGAAACGTCCGACTGGCTGGCGAAGCAGGGCCGGTACCGGGAGCACATCGTGCTCGTCGAGGACTTCGCTGACGTGCGCGGCGCGGTCGAGTCTCTCGGGACACCCGAACAGATGAGCCCGGATCGGCACTACCGGCGCGTCGAACTGCTGCGCCTGATCCAGGTGGCGCTCGACAACCTGCCGCCGAAATACGGCGACGTGCTCGAGTGGAAATACATCGAAGGGCATTCGATCAAGGAGATCTCGGAACGCATGCGCATCGGCCCGGAGGCGACACAGTCCTTGCTGGCGCGCGCGCGACGAGCGTTTGCGGAAGTCTACACGTCGCTGACCCAAGGTCTCGAGCGACACGAGAGCGAACTGGTGAAATCATGAGCAACACTGAACACGCCGACCTGGAAAACCTGCTGCGCCAAGCGGAGCCCCGGCCAGTGCCTGCTCCGGCGGACGTTGCGGCCGCGAAGGCGGCCCTGTGCGACGAGTGGCGCGACGCGACCGGGCAGCGACAACGGCGTCGCCGCTTGGCTGGTTTCGCCATCGCGGCGACGGTGCTGGCAGGCCTGTTTGCCGTCTACACGGTAACGCGGGCGCCCATCGTCGACCTCGTCGAGGTGGCGATGATCGAGAAGAGCTACGGTCCGGTCTACCTGCTCGGGGAGCAGGCCGAGTTGCGCTCGGCCGACGACCTGTCCCGGATCGTGTCGGGACAGACGATCGTGACGGGCGCCGGCGCCGGACTCGCGCTCGCGTGGGCGAGTGGCGGCTCCGTGCGGGCCGACGAGAACACGCGCCTGCGCTTCACAAGTGACACGGATGTGTTCCTCGAATCGGGGCGCGTTTATTTCGACTCGGTTGCGGGCAACGATGGCGGGAACGTATCGCGATTCACGCTGCTCACGGAACACGGTGATGTGTCCCATGCCGGCACGCAGTACATGACCGCGGTCGATCGCGACCGGCTGGTCGTCAGCGTGCGCGAAGGCAGCGTGACGATCGACGGCGTCTACCACGAGCAGACCGTCAGGGCCGGCCAGCAGGCGACGCTGGCCGGCCGCCAACGCCCGGATGTGCTGCGCATCAGCCGCAGCGGCGAGGCGTGGGACTGGGTCGTACGGACCGCACCGTCAGCCGACGTGGACGGCAAGACGCTGCATGAATTCCTCGTCTGGGCGAGCCGTGAGCTGGGCCTCGAGCTGCACTTCGAGGGCGAAGCCGAGCGCGTCGCACACGAAGCGATTCTCCGGGGTAACATCGACACCGGACCCGAGGACGCGCTCCGCCTGCGCCTGGCATCGGCCGCCCTCGGGTGGCGCATTGAAGAAGGAGTGATCTATATCACCGACTGATCGCAGGCCTGTTCGGTGCGGCCTCCTGGCCGTACTGCTGGTTGTAGCGTCGGCCTCGCCGGCTGACGACGGGAGTGCTGAATCCTATGCTGGGCGCCCGGTGGCGGCCGTGATCGACGAATTCCGCGCGGCCGGCGTCGAAATCGCCTACAGCACCAATGTCGTGACCCCGGATCTGCACGTCGCCTTCGAACCCGAGCCAGGTTCGCCCGTCGACGTCTTGAGGCAGATCCTGCGCCCGCACGACCTGGCCATCCAGGACGAAGCCGGCGTCTACGTGATCGTTCGCGTAATGCCCCGACCGGACACGGCGGCCGCGCCAGCGACGGGCGGATCGCAAACGGCAGCGGAGTACATCGAGACCGTCGTCGTCGCGGCGAGCCGCTACGAGATCTCGCGCGATATATCGGCGTCGCGATTCACGATCGACCAGCGCACGATCCAGAACATGCCCGACATCGGCGAAGACCCGATCCGGGTTACCCAGCGACTCCCGGGTACGGCAGCGAGCGGTGCATCCGCGCGCGCCCATTTTCGCGGCGGCGAGCAGAACGAGGTCGGCATCATGCTTAACGGCCAGTGGCTGTTCGACCCGTTTCACATTCGCGATTACCAGGATATTTTCAGCACGATCGACGCGCGAGCGATCGACGGCGTCGAAGTCTATACGGGTGGCTTCCCGGCACGCTACGGAGACCGCATGAGCGGTCTCGTCCTGATGGACTCGCTCGAGACCGACGAAGATCGCCATAACGAGATCGGCATCAGCGTCTTCAACACGTCGCTGCTGACGGCGGGGAAGGCCGGCGATCGGACCTGGCTGTTTTCGGCCCGGCGCGGCAACCTCGATCTCGTTATCGACCCGAAATTCGGCCGCCCGTCGTATTTCGACGTGTTCGGCGAATTCGCGTTCGAGATATCGCCCCATGCGCGGCTTTCCCTGAATGCGCTGTACGCCGACGATCAGGTCGAAATCGTACTCGAAACCGATCCGGCCGAGCGCGAGCAGGTTCTCAGCGACACGCGTAACGCGCAGTTCTGGCTGCGCCTCGACAGCGACTGGTCGTCGAGCCTGTCGAGCCGCACGGTCCTGTCCGTCGTCAAATACATCAATCGGCGCGCCGGCGATGCCAACGATCCCGAGAAGCTCGTCGCGTTCGTGCGCGACGACCGGGAGGTACGCCAGGTCGGCTTCCTTCATGACTGGGTCTGGAGCCCGTCCGATGCGCACCGGACGCAGTGGGGCATTCACGTGGCGCGCGGCGAGGCCGATTACGATTACGCGGCGACCGCGAGGTACTTCGGCTTGCAGGCCCTGCTCGGCCGTGCCGACATCGATCGGTCACTCGCCGCGAATCCCGAAGGGGCGAGCTACGCCGTGTACGTGTCGGACCGCTGGCGCATCGGCGAGCGTGCCGTGTTCGAATGGGGATTGCGCTGGGACGACCAGACATACACGGACCTGTCGTCCGACGCGCAACTGAGCCCGAGGCTGTCCTGGCTGTTCGCACCCTGGGACGGCGCGGAGCTGCGCCTCAGCGCCGGACGCTATCACCAGTCGCAATCGATCCAGTCCCTGCAGATCGAGGACGGTGTGACGACGTTCTGGCCCGCACAGCACGCGGACCAGTTCATCGTCGGCTTGCGGCAGGTCGTGGCTGGCGACACTGCGCTGCGTATCGAGGCCTTCCACAAGGAGATCCGCAAGCCGAGACCGCGATTCGAGAACCTCTACGACCCGCTCGGCATCATGCCCGAGCTGCAGGCCGACCGCGTGCGGCTCGAGCCGGAGCGCGCGCGCGTCCGCGGCATCGAGCTGTCCGCGGATCGCACGCGCGGGGCGTGGCACTGGTGGGCGTCGTACACGTGGTCGGAATCGAACGACCGGATCGCGGGCCGCAACGAGCCGCGCAGCTGGGACCAGCGGCACGCCTTCCAGGGCGGATTCGGCTGGCGCGACGAGCACTGGGACTTCGCGGCGGCGGCGAGCGTGCACTCCGGATGGCCGACGACCGATCTCGCGCTCGATGGCAACGGTGCCGCCGTGCCCGGTCCGCGCAACGCGCTCGAGCTGCCGACATTCGGCAGTGTCGATTTGCGCCTGAGCCGCCGGTTCGACGTGCCGCGGGGATCGCTGCTCGTCTTCGTCGAGTTGTCCAACGCGTTCGACCGGCGCAACGTTTGCTGCGTGGATTGGGACGTCGGTGAGGACGACGACGGTAACCCGATGCTCGAAAGCAGTCTCGATTACTGGATGCCGTTGTTGCCCGCCATCGGGATTCTCTGGGAATTCTGATACACGCGGACGTAGTCGTCGGCGGCACTGCGCCGGTGCATATCGGGGACGATCTCGAGGCGCAACGAGGGGTCGTAATGCCGCAGTATCGAAGCATCGCCATCGTCGCGGCAGAGGACGCGCAACGCGCGCCGGTAGACGGCGTGCGTCAGTGGGTTCCGGTTGCCGGGCGGCGCGCCCGCGTGATTGAGCACGTAGGGAATCGACCGCGTCAGGGTGAGCAGCAGTCCCGCCTGCGTCGCGGCGGCGTCGTGAATGTGCACGATGTCGACCCGCGGCATCAGGCAACAGGCCGTGACGGGCGAGCGCACGACCGGGCCGACGGTGACGCCCGCGACGGCGTCGAGACGCTTTGCGAGTGTGACGTTGCGCACGAGCACGTATTGCTCGACACCGGCTTCCCGCAGGGACTCGACCAGGCTGACGAAATGTTCGCCTGTGCCGTTGAACGACGTTTCGAGGTTGATGTGACCGACGCGCATGTCAGTCCTCCTCGTCGGCGAGGTTGAGCGCCAGCGCGACGGCCATGCCGTCGGGGTGATCGAGGATGAGGCTGGCAGCCTCCTCGCGTACGGCCGGCGACGGATCCGCCAACAACGCGACCGCCACGTCGAGGGCCGCGGCGCTGTCGGTGCCCGCGAGTTCGGCCAGGCCGCGCACGCGTTCGCGCGCGTCCGCGCTGTGGGTTTTATCGATGGCGGCGAGCAGCTCGGGATGGCCCGGTCGCGGGCCCTGGACCTCGACAACGCCGGGATTGTGCGCATCGGGGAACAGGTAGAGACGTGCGCCGTCGGCGTCCTCGAGCAGCATGTAACTGCGATGGCCGAATTCCGCGTGTACCTGCCGTCGCAGTATTTCGTCCGCAGCGGCCGGGCACGCGCAAAGCACGGCGAAGCCCAGCAAGGCTCCGCCGTGCCAGTGCGACAGCCGTCGGCTCATTCCTCTTCCGTCAGGAAGCAGCTCTCGATGGCGGTCTGATTCCAGCTTTCTTCACGGGCGAGGACTTCGTACTTGAACGTCTCCGTCTGCTCCATGAATTGTTCCGGAACCGTCATCTCAGTGACATCAGGGGGAAGAATGACACTGAAAACGGTCGTGAATTCGCCGTCCGGCGCGTCGAGTTCCGCCTCGACCACGACCTGGTAGTTGACGATCGTGATGTCGTCCGAGTTCATCGGGTAACCGAGCGACGGGTGCGTTCTCGTCACGGGTTCCCAGGCGATGACGTATTGGTCGGCATCGATGACCGGTGCGTCGTACCCTGGTTCCTCGTCGTCACATTGCAGGGCCGCGGCAATGCCGTTGACGGTGGGCACGGGCGGCGCGGGCATTGCATGGGTGATCTCGGTTTCGCTCTCGAGTTCGTCGCCTTCGAGCGTGATGCCCTCGACCTCGTAGGTACCTTCCGGGAAGCGCCGGAAAAAGGCCTCGGGCGGGAGTTCGTCGAAGGTCGGTTCGGCGCTCTCGAAAAAGATCTCCGTGACGCCCTGGCGGCGCAGGCGGCCGCGCACACCGACACCGAGTATGCGGCGCTCGTCCGGATCCTCGATTTGCAGGCGTTTCCAGGGTTCGCCGTCGATCAGGGCATGGATGCCGAGGTCGCCATCCGTGTCGTTGAGCTCGAAAAAGACCTCCGCAACGTCCCATTCGATTTCGTCATCGTCACGGTCTTCCGCCACGACGGGAGCGCTCAGCAGCGCCAGACAACCGGCACCGATGCACAGCTTGCAGGTATTCATGATGTTCTCCTGACTGCTTGGGGCTGTCCATTAAGACGGCTCGCAGGCAGGAAATCGGTCGGGCTAGCAGCCTGTTGAAGAAGTATTTGCAGGCTGCTAGTTGTCGAAGAAATCGACCTCGCCGGTCTCGATCGAATACTCGGCACCGACGATCGTCAGCGTGTCGTCTGCGATCAGTTGCTCGAGAACGGCAGATCCATGCCGCAGCTGATCGACCGAATGCCGTATGTTGGCGGCAACGGCATCGCGCAGTGAAGCGCCGTCGCCCATCAGCGGCTCGACGGCCGGCCGGATGCGATCGACGATCGCGCGCAGGTTCGGCGAGCGCTGCGGCCGCTCCTGTTCGAGTTCCTTGAGCGTCGCGTCAACGGCGCCGCAATTGCTGTGGCCGAGCACGACGACGAGTTGCGTGCCAAGCTGCGATGCGGCGAACTCGACGCTGCCGATTTGCGACGGCGCGGCGATGTTGCCCGCGACGCGTATGACGAACAGGTCGCCGAGCCCGCGGTCGAAGATCAGTTCGACGGGAACGCGTGAATCCGAACACGCGAGAATCACGGCAAACGGGCTCTGGCCTCCCACCAGTTCGGCGCGGCGCGCCTGGCTCAGTGACGTGTCGATGTCGCTCGTTCCCGCGACGAAGCGGCGATTGCCGTCGCGCAGGCGTGTCAGTGCGTTAGCTGCGGAAACCATGACCGAACATTACCATCGATACAGAAAAACGGGAGTCCCGGATGGACACCGAGACTGCTCGCGCGCGAGTTCGACGTAGCCGTCGGTGGCCGACAAGGCCGTGAAGTCGCCGGACGTGTTCGTCCTGACGGGCA
>JBFJQO010000008.1:0-20950 GCA_041616535.1 Woeseiaceae bacterium
CGGTACGTCGGGCGTTTCCACGACATGGGACTGCTCGACCGGCACGAAGCTCGTCGAAGGATCGTATGCGCGCGTGTTCATGAAGTTGGGCGAGACGATCTCGATGCCCGCCTCGTGCAGCACGTCCATGGCTCGGGCGCGCAGTTCGCGACGCTTCTCGAGCAGGCGATTGACCTCGGTCAGCATCCCGGACACGCGATAGCCCACCGAGAAGTCGCCGAGCTCGGTTATCTGTATATACGGATTTTCGAGACCGGTCTCGGCCGCAGCCTGCGTGAGCAGCTTTTCGACCGTGTGCCTCGAGACGTCGTAGCCAAGCGACAATTCGACGGTCAGAATCGAGCCCGACGCCTGCATCACGCGAACCGGATTCGTGACCAGGTACATATTGGGCAGCGTCGTCAGGTCGCGATCCTCGGTCTGGATCTCGGTGTGCAGCAGATCCATTTCCGATACGCGGCCGAAAAAATCGCCGACCGTTATGAAATCACCGGGGCGGCACGCACCGATGACCTTGAGCATGATGCCGGCCATGACGTTGCCGACCAGCGTCGTCGACGACAATGCGATCATCGCGCTGATGATCAGGCCGTAAAGGCTCAGCAAGTCGCCACGCAGTTTCTCGTCGAACGGCATCAACAGGATCAGCAACAACACGGCAGCCAGTACGCCGCCCATTTGAATCAGCTGCTGGCGAAACCTGAGGTGCCGGCGGCTGCTGTAATACGCGACGAGGCGACGGTTGCCGTAATAGAGCGCGAGGGCGATAAGCCCGATGATGATGAGTATGCGCAGAGCAGCGTACAGAAAGTCCATGGGCGTCCTCGTTTCGATCGGCGGCGTGAACGGCAGCGCCGCCCGGCGATGATTACTCCATCGGCAGGTGACGGTCCAGCAGCGGCGCCTGCCGGCCGCGCAGGTGACCCCGGGATTCCCGGTCCAGCGCGGCGGATGCGCGCTCGAACAGGGACTGCGCCTCCGCGGCGCTGTTGCCTATGCAGGTGAGCCCGACCTTGCCGTACTGCGAGAGCGCACCGATCATGTAGAAAAGTGCGCCCGTTCCGGTTGCGTGGCGAAAGCCGAGACCGTGTCGCGAAACGATCTCGAACAGGTCTTCGGGCAGCAGGCCGCGATACGCCGGCGACTTGAGATTGTCGGTCGCGCTGTAATATTTGACCGCGCCGCCGGGCGTGACGAAAAGCCCCGTGTCCGGATTCAACGCGCCGCCCGTCAAAAACTCGAGCGCATGAAACGGGGGCGTCGTGCCGCCCATGCGCAGGTTGATTTCGATCGCTTTCGACACCCAGTCGCCGGCCGCGTCCCTGTATACGAGAAAGTCGATCGCGAACCGGCCCAGCACGCCCTTCGCGCTCAGCACGCGCCCGATTTTCATCGCTTCGTCCTGCAGCCGGCCGCGGTAGGCGTCGTCGGCCGGGAAGCGGCAGCCCAGGTACGACTGGCCGGTCAGCCCCCCGAGCACCTGTTCGTGGCTCGACACCAGCCGGCTCTCACCGTCGGGCTGTATGCGCATCTGCACGCTGGGCGAGCGCGTCTCGCCCGCCTCCACGAGTTCCTCGACGATGCCGCCCATCGCGCCGAATTTTCGCATGAACGATGCGCTGGTCTCGGTACTCGACGTCCAGGCCAGTTCGTGCAGCGCACGGCGTATCGAATCGCTGTCGTCCCTGCGTTCCGGATACGTGAAGATGCCGTTACCCTCGCCGCCGAAACCTTCGTTGAGCTTCACGACCGCCCGCTTCATCGACGGCCGGTCCGCTCCCAGTCGCACCAGCGCGGCTACGATTTCGTCTTCGGTCCTGAGGTCCTCGAATCCCGCCGGAAAGTCGACGCCGGCTTCCGCAAATACCTGTCGGTTCCCGGACTTCGTGCCGAGCCCGAGCAGCGCAGGGTCGACGCCATTCAACGGAATGCCCAGCTCGATCGCGAGGGACCGCTCCAGCGCCGTGGAGTTGTAACAGGTCAGGTATGCCTGTTCGCGATCGCCGATCAATTTGCGAATTCGCTGCACGAGCCGCGGGCGCTCGAGAATTTTCTCGGTCAAGGGTCTCGCGCTCGAATCGTAGACAGACAGCATGGAGAGCCTTTGCTGCACCTGCCTGGTCGACACGCCATCGAGAAGGTGCAGGTAGTAGTCGACGATGTCCGGGTTGACGGGCTGACTCGTAACGTAGATCAGCCGCGCATTCGGATTCCGCAGCCGGATCAGTGCGAACAGCAGCCGCTCCTCGTAATAAGCGGCACCGAGCACCTTGGACAGTTCCTCCTGGTTGACGCTGAGCGACGGCACGATGACCGACGTGTGCTCGTGCTCGGGGTCTTCCCGCAGCGCGCGCCAGATGCGCGGCAACCCCGGTTTGAGGGCATCGAAGCGACTTGCATCGTCACTCATGGCGTCACGCCGCATGCACCTGGATCGTCTCTCCGACCTCGTTCATCACGCGCCGCAATTCATCGTAATCGGGATGGCGCATCCTGATCCAGGCATTCGCCATGTAGCCGGCTTCGACCGGCTGGGTCGGCGTGCCGGGATCGGGCAGGTGCGCGGCCACGATACAGTCGCCGTACCGCTGATGGATTTCCTCGACGCCCGTATAGCCGCTGATCCTGCCGTCCCTGTCCGGGCGCAGTGCGATCAATCCGGCCGAGTAGCGCCGCGACGGCGGGCGGCTTATGCGGCCGTGCGTTATCGCCGAGGCCCATTCGTAGTAAAGATCGAAGTCGTTCGCCGCGTTGTAGACGTCCCAGTGACAGACACCGGGCGGGCGGCAGCCGATTTCCGAAAACTTGAGGCCCTTGGGACCGTAGAACCACTCCATGTGGGTTGCCGACGTGCCGATCTCGAGTATCGAAATCACTTTGCGGGTCATCTCGCGTACTTCGCGGTAGCCGGGCTCGTCGATTCGATTGGTCGCGACCATCTGCGGCGATATCCATCGCGTGCGCATAGCCTCGAGGACGTTCGGGTAGTAATGGGTAACGAATTCGTGCTCGACGTGGCCGTCTATCGTCAGCGTATCGATGAATCCTTCGTGGCCTTCGATGAATTCCTCGATGGCCACCGCCACGCCGTCGGCCAGCCCGCATTCGTGAATGACTTCCTCGAGACGCTGTGCGTCGCGCACTCGGTAGGTGCCCGCGGCGCCGGCGCCGGCGGGCGGTTTCAGGATGACCGGAAAGCCGACCGATTCGACGAACGCACGAGCCTCCTCGGGGGTGCTGGCGCGCGCCGACTGCGCGCAGGCGATACCAGCGCGGCGCAATACCTCCTTCATCGCCGGTTTGTCGCGGCACAGGTAAGCGGTCTCTGTCGACGTCCCGGGTATGCCCGTCGCCTCGCGGACGCTGGCGGCGGCCATGATGTGCGCCTCGACGGTGGCTTCGAGGCGGTCGACCCACAGTCTGCCCTGCACGGCCTTTACGGCCGCGAGCAGCGACGGTTCGTGCACCACGGATCGCACCTGCACGTAGTCGCTGAGCCAGGACTTGACGTCGCTGGCGAGATAATCGACCGGCCGCTCGCCGATGCCGATGACCGTCGCTCCGGCCGCGTGCAGCGCGCGAGTGAACTCGCGCTGGTTGTTCGGGAACGAAGGTTCGATGAATATCACGTTCATTATGAGTTACTCAGTTGCCGAAACAGCTCGACGTAAAGCTCGCCCTGGCGTTCCCACGAAAACTCCGTCGACATTCCGTTGCGGATGATTTTGCGCCACAGCCGCTTGTTCTCGTACAGCAGCAACGCCGTCCTTATGGCCCAGCTGAGCCCGTCCTCATTGTAGTCGCGAAAAAGTACCCCCGTGCCTTTGCCCGTGCCGGGGTTCACGAGTTCGACCGAGTCCGCTAGCCCGCCGGTTTCCCGCACGATCGGCACCGTGCCGTATTTGAGGCTGTACATCTGGTTGAGCCCGCAGGGTTCGTAAAGTGACGGCATCAGGAACATGTCGCTGCCCGCCTCGATCCAGTGCGCCAGGCGGTTGTTGAATCCGCGGTAGAACGCGACGCGCCCAGGAAACCGGTCCTGCAGGTGACCGAAAAACGTCTCGTAGCGCAACTCGCCGCTGCCAAGTACCGCGAGCGAGAAATTCTCTTTCGCGAGCAGCCGCGGCAGCACCCCTTCCATGAGCCCGAATCCCTTCTGCCCCGCAAGCCGGCTCACGATGCCGATCAACGGCACCTCCTTGCCCCCTGCGAGACCCAGTTCGGCCATGAGCTTTTTCTTGCACAAGGTTTTGCCGCGCAGGTTTTCCGGCCCGTAGTTGTGCGGGATCAGCGAGTCGGTGGCCGGGTTCCATTCACTGTAATCCACGCCGTTGAGGATGCCTACGACGCTTTCGGCCCGGTTGCGCAACATCCCGTCGAGCCCGGCGCCGTACTCCGGCCCCTGGATCTCGCGAGCGTAGGTCGGACTGACCGTCGTCAGCACATTGGCGTACAGCAAACCGGTCTTCAGGAAATTGATGCGGCCGTCGTTGAGATCGTCCTGATGCAGCTTGGCCTTGTCGTCGCCGAGATCGAGATCCGGCAATATGTCTGCCGAAAAAACGCCCTGGTAACCGATGTTGTGAATCGTCAGCGCCGTGCGCGTGTTCGCAAACAGTTTGTCCCACGCATAGATCGTGCGCAGGTAGAGCGGAATCAACGACGTCTGCCAATCGTTGCAATGGAATACGTCCGGCGCGAACTGCATGCGCTGGCACAGTTCGATCGCGACCCGCGACAGCAGCAGAAAACGCAGGTGCTCGTCGCCGTCCTGCGTGTAAAGCCCCGCACGGTTGTACATCTCGGGGCAACGCAAAAGGTAGACGAGCAGGTCCGTGCGCGGCATCGTTACCGCATCGATCGAGTACGGGATGTCCCACGGGCCGATGCGGATCGACAGGTTTTGCAGTTCGCCGACGGCGACGACATCGAGACCGTCGGTATCGATCTTCGAATACCGCGGCACGAGCACACGCATGTCGTGACCGGTATTGTGCATGTACGCCGACAGCGCGCCGCACACGTCGGCCAGGCCGCCGGTTTTCGCAAACGGCGCCAATTCGGACGACACGAGGCAAATTTTTAGTTTTTTTTCTGCAGCCACTGGAAGCCCGGAAGCCCGCTGTAGGGGCATGCTATTCTAACCCGCCGCAGCAAGACAAATGCGATTCTTCCGAGCAGGGTAGTGCCAATTTGAACGTTCTGATCATTTCTCCGGGATATCCCGCCGACATGCCGGAATTCGCGCGCGGGCTCGCGGAATGCGGCGTGCGGGTATTCGGCGTCGGCGACCAGTCCGCAGGCGCCTTGCCCGAGCTGGTTCGCCGCTCGCTGTCGGATTACGTCCAGGTTCGCTCCCTGTGGGACGGCGAGCAGGTGGGTCGCGAACTGCACGAACACCTCCGCGGGCGCCGACTCGATCGGATCGAGTGCCTCTGGGAGCCGGGCATCATGCTGGCGGCCGAACTGCGGGAGCGATTCGACGTACCCGGCCAGGGCACCGCCGCGGCGCACCGTTTTAGAGACAAGGAGGCGATGAAGGTCGCTCTCGACGCGGCCGGCATTCGCACCCCGCGCCATGTCGCCGTCGACAGCGTTGCCGGCTGCTGGGAGGCCGTGGAGTCCATCGGCCTGCCGGCGATTCTGAAGCCGATTGCCGGGGCCGGGTCCGCCGATACCTACCGCGTGGAAAGCAGGGACGAGCTGCGCGCGGTACTGCCGCGCCTGCGCCACGTACCGACCATCAGCGTCGAGGAGTTCGTTGACGGAGAGGAATACACGTTCGATACCATTACTCTCGACGGCAAGATCGCCTACTACAACATCGCCTGGTACCGGCCGCGGCCGCTGATCGCGCGCAGCAACGAATGGATCAGCCCGCAGGTGATCGCGCTGCGCGACGTCGATCGGCCGGAACTGGCCGGCGGCGTGCAGATGGGCCGCGACGTCATCGACGCGCTCGGCTTCGATACCGGGTTCACGCACATGGAGTGGTATCGCAAATCCGACGGCGAGGTCGTTTTCGGCGAGATCGGTGCACGCCCGCCCGGAGCGCACCAGGTCGACCAGATGAAATATGCCTGCGACTTCGACGTCTTCAAAACCTGGGGCGAGGCCGTGGCGGGAGGTCCCGTCAGCGCCGAGATCCGGCGCCGTTACAACGTCGCGACGATTTACAAACGTGCGCGCGGCGTCGGCCGAATCAGCCGCATCGAAGGTGCCGATGCGCTACAGCGGCGATTCGGCGAGCATGTCGTCTGGAACACGCTGTCGGCACCGGGCACGCCGCGACGTGATTGGCGCAAGACGCTGGTCTCCGACGGTTTCATCATGTTGCGCCATGCGGATCTCGATACCACCCTCGCGATGGCGGACGCCGTCGGCACCGATCTGCAGCTTTACGCGGAGTAAGCCCCCGGCCGGCGCTCAGGCGCACTCGGCGAGATACCTGGGCAGCATCTCGCGCCAGGTGTCCCAGTCGTGGCGGTATCCGGGGCCCCAGGGATCGACCCGGTTCGGGATGCCCTTGGCGCCGAGCAGCTCCGCGACACGCCACGACTCGCCGATGTTCTCGTAATCTCCCTCGCCGCTCGGCAACAGGATCATGCGCCTTTGCAACAGCTCGAGCAGCCCTCCCTGGAGCTGCGGCAGGAAATGCAGTGGTGACGAAAAATAGAAATCGTCGTTGAATCGGCCCTCGAGGTAGTTCGACAAATCGTAAGTGCCGCTCATCGCGATCGCGAGCCGAAAGACATCGGGGTGCCGGCAAATCGTCGCGACGGCGTTGAAGGCACCGATTGATGCGCCCGTCGCGATGATCTCGATGTCATGCGAGCGGCAGTCGTTGCGGATAGCGGGCACCACCTCGCGGTAGACGAACGCATCGAATCGATTTTGCAGCAGCGAACAATATTCCGCCGAGTGCTCGCCCGAAACCCAGGCCTTACCCGCGACGCTGTCCGTCGAATAGACCTTGATTCGGCCCGCGTCGATCAGGTGACCGATAGCGCCGATCAGGTGAAAGCGTTCGACTTCCTCCGCGTCCCCGCCCGCAGTCGGATACAAGAGTACCGGCGTACCGTAATGTCCCCAGCGCACCAGCTGCACGCCCCGCTCCAGCCGCGGTGAATGCCAGCGTGTGATTTCCTTGTCCATGGCTCTCAGGCCGCATTGCCCGACCGGCGCCAGTCCTGGATACGATTCCAGAACAGCTCCGTGAATTCGTCGACTTCGTGCTTCGGGTACAGCGCCTCGACTTTCTGGCGTACCGCGTCATGCACCTCGTCGCCGCCGAAAAACTCCAGCGCGACCTCGTCCAGGTGACCCAGGTGTTTGTCGCGAAACTCGTAAAACTCGTCGGCATTGAATCGCTGCATCGCGATTTCCGCATAGGCGGCCAGTTTCTCCTCGAACGGTCTGTCCTGGTCGGCGATTCGGAAATACTCGGACCAGTTCAGGTCGAGGTTCATGCGGCGCTCGGTCGCCGCGCAGAAAATCGACCAGCGCAGGTTCGACTTTATCAGCCACGGGAAATGAAAGTGCAGCGACGTCACCTGCGAGTCCGGGCAGGCATTCGCGAAATCGATCGGGTGCCAGACGCGGTTGCTGCGCAACGACTCGCAGGAGTTGAAGTCCCAGCCGAAAAAGGCGTTGATCACCATGGTCATCCGCGACAGCGTCGTTTGGTCGTCGTTCGACAGAAAATCGGTTTCCATGCCGTAACGATCATGCAACGGCGCGGCGGGATCGTAATTGACGAAACGCCACTGCGGGCCGAGCCCGATACAGCGCACGAACGCGTCGTGCGGATGCACGCCCTTCTGCAGGTGCATCACCCGAGTGCCGCTCTCGTTGTACGCTTCCAGCAGCGCTGCCCGGTCCTTGATCGCCGTGACGCCGACCCAGGCGCCGCCGTCGTACGGCTTCATGAACAGCGGGTAGCCAATCTCGTCGCCGATTTTTCCGAGATCGAAGAGCTTCGCGTACTTCTTCAACGTCGGCTGCAGGTCGGGCGATTCGACGTAGGACTTCGGCGGCACGAGCCAGGTCTCCGGCACCGGGAAACCGAGGCGCATCATCGCCGTGTAGGTCGTTTGTTTCTCCATCGACTGCAACGACCAGGGATTGTTGAACACGTAGAGGTCGTGGCTGAGGATCCCTTTTTTGATCCACTCCCGCGACAGGTGATACCAGTGTGTCAGGCGATCGATGACGACGTCATAGTCGCAGGGCTGCTGCAGATTGAAAGGTTCGATCTGTACCCGCTCTGCCTCGAATTTCAGCGTGTGCTTGCCGTACGGGATCGCGAGGTCGAGTTTCTTGAGCAGCGCCTCGTAACAGATGGGCCAGCAAATATCGGCCCCGAGAGAAAGTCCGATGCGTCGAGTTTGATCCGCCACGGTATTTTTTTCCTTATATAGCGTCGACAGAACTATAAGCGGAATTCAACGTCATTCATAGACCATCCAGACGGGCCCGGGGAACAGCCACGACAAGCCGTTGCGCAGGCGGTCACGCCAGTTTTCCCAGTTGTGGGCGTCGCGCGCTTCCTCGAAACGAATATCGACTCCCTGCGCCTGCAGGAGTGGCAGCAGTGAACGATTCTCATAGATCAGGGACTCGTAGATACCGCAGCTCATGTACATCTTCCCGGCGGGACAGCCCGGCGTTTGGCGAAATTCGTTCATGAATCGCACGACCGGGTCGAATACGGGACCGCGATTGTGGCGGCCGATGTCGCTGAATGCATAAGAGCCCGACTGCAGCAGCAGTGCGCCGAAGTGCCCCGGGTGACGCCAGGCCGCATGCAGTGTCGCGACGCCGCCGAAGCTTGCGCCCATGAGGCCACGCTCATCGGCGTTGTCCGTCAACGGGTAGTGCTCGGCCATGAACGGCAGCAATTCCTCGACGAGATGATCGGCGTGGCGGTCGTCACCGGAATATTCCTTAAGCCGATCCGGCGACTGGATCATGGCCACGATGAGCGGTGGTATTTCCAGGTCGAAAATGAGATTGTCGAGCACGATCTTGAGCTGCGCGAAATGCAGGTAGTCGACGCCGTCGTGCACGATCAACAGGGGGTAGCGCCGGTTGCGCCGGAAACGCGCGGGCAGATAGACCTGGATATTTCGCGTGTCCTTCAAGACGGCGCTGTCGAACTGGCGCGACTCGATGTCACCCGGCCGGGCGTCGGGATTGTGCAGCGTCCAGGACGGGCGTTCGTAGCCGTAACCCTGGCACACGGAATTCGCCCCGAATGGATCGTGCGCCCGGACATCGTTGAGCGGATCGAGTATCAGCTCACGGTGGCCGTTCCTGATCACCTCGAACTTGTATTCGATCCGCGAGCCCTTCGGCAATTCGATGGTTGCCGCCCACAGATCGGTGTCCGACAGCGCCTGAAACGGTTGCGCGGTGTCCAGCCCCGATATCCAGCAGCGCAGGTACACCGCCTCGGCCGCACCGCGGTAGACGAACGTGACGTCGCTGCCGTCGACGAGCGGAAACTCGGCTTCGGCAACAAATGCATCGATGTCGCCCGGCGCCGGTGCTCCCTTGCGAAACAGTTTGCGCAGCGCCGGATTCATGCCGCTCGCAGCGGCGCGAAGCCGCCGCGGACCGTCAGGCGCCGCGCTGCCTCGGCCGCCACCAGCGCACCGTTCTCGAAGCGCAACAGGGATCCCGAGTCGAGCGCGATGCAGGTGTGCGGCGAGAATCGCCGCGAGTACATGCTCGTTCGAATGGCGTCCTTTTCGCGAATCCTGCGCATGGCATCGGGCAGGAATATCGAATCCGGCACGATCCCGAGCCCCGCACCCAGTAGCTCCGGGTCGCGCCGGCCGAGCGGCGTGCGATCGTGGAACAGCACGACGCGATCGGCGAGCGCCATGGCGCCGGCGGACCAGGCGGCGACGTGTTTCGTGCGCAGCAGCCGGCCGAGGCCGAACAGCAGGATTCGATTGAGCAGCACGACGACGTTGCCGCCAGTGATCAGTACCGCATCGGCAGCCGTGATCGAAGCCTCGATTTCTGCCGCCTGTTCCGCCAGCGGTTCGAATTGCACACGGCTGTACTCGCAGTTGAAGCGGTCATGAATTGCATGGACCCGATGCAGGTGGTGACGATCGAGCGCACGCAATTGCGCGATCGCATGGCGCTGTTCCGGCGCGAGCAGCTCGGGATCGCCGTCCGCGCGCAGGGTTTGCCGGGCCGCGACCATCAGGTGGCGGAGCCGCAGTCGATACAGGCGCTGCAATTCCACGAGCCGATCCTGGCGCGCGCGATAGGCGGCGTGCAGCTTCGGATGCGCCGCCATCAGGGCCTCCGCGCGCGCGTACAGTCCGACATCGTTCAATTCACGACCGACGATTTCGCGCACGTCGTCGATGTCGCCCTCGGCTTCCTGCCAGCCTGCGGAAATCACGGCCATGCGGCCACCCGGCATGCCGGACTCGTCGAGCGCACTGCGCAGGTTGACGGTCGGCCGCTGCGGTCCGAGCAGCAGCCGAATGGGCGCATCCGGAGTCATTCCAGTTCCACGCGAATGATGCTGACGATTTCGGTCAGCGCCTGCTGCACGACATCGGTATCCGGATGACGCACGATGATATAGCCGTCGCCCTCGTAGCTGTCCGACGGCGGCTGGCCTTCGCCCGGCAATTTGGCCTCGACCACGATCGAGCCGAACCGTCGCTGGGCCTCGTCGAGCCCTGCGATGCGCCGCACGCGTCCGCGGCCCTGGCCGCGGATGTATGCAGCCCCCGCCGCGAAGCGCCGCGGCGGCGGCTCGAAACTGCCGAATACCATTAGCGCCGGCCAGGCGCGGTAGAAGTCGACGTCGTGCGCGTACGACAGCAGCGACGTGAACTGGGCGCCGGGTGGCCGAGCACCCACCTCCGAGATCGCGACGCGGCCGTCGGCCAGCCGAAACCATTCCATGTGACTGAGCCCGGTGTCGAGACCGAGTGCCGCGAGACCCCGGAATGCCGCATCACGTATCGGGTCGAATTCCGGCTGGCTGATGTTGCGCGGCAACATCACGCACCACTGGATCCATGCGTTTTCTAGAACCTCCAGCGGCGACGGCATATAACAGGAAATCGAGTGCCAGACCGGCTCGCCACCTATCATCACGCTGTCGAACGAGTACTCCGTGCCGCGCACGAACTCCTCGTAAAGGGTCGGCCTTGCGGCGTTCGCCGGGAAGCGCTTGAGGAACTGGTCGAGGTCGGCGGCGTTGTCGAGCCGGAACGTGCTTTTACCGCCGGCGCCGGCCGGCGGCTTGACGACCAGCGGAAAACCGACTTCGGTCGAGAAGGCAACGGCCGCTTCGCGCTCGCCGACCAGCGCATGGCGGGCGCAGGCCACGCCGGCTTCGCGCAACACCGTTTTCATGCGTGCCTTGTCGCGGAAGTTGAGGGCCGCCTCGACGCTCAATCCATCGATGCCCAAGGATTGCCGTGCGACAGCCAGTGGCACCTGCAGCTGTTCGAGCGCGCCCAGGAGACAGCTCGCGGGACCGAAGTGCGCGGCGAGCTTGCGCGCCGCGTACACGAGTTGCTCGGGATCGAGCGCGTCGTCGACTCGCCAGTGACCGGCGAGGCGCTCGCGGAGCCTTGCGGGCATACGCTCGGCCGGATCCTGGCTGACGACGGTCAGCGCGACACCGGGAAGCGTGCTCGCCCCCTCGATGAACCGGAGCGTCGCTTCCATGAAGAACGGGGCGGCGAAGATTACGTGCTTGGCCAAGTATGGATCCCATCGTCGGCTCCGGAGACTTCTTAAGGAGTCCGCGCGTTTGTTGTTGTCCGTATTGTGCCATCCGCCGGGCAGGAATTGGCCCGTTTCGGTAGGAAGGTACCAATTCCTGCGCGGCGCCCGCTGACCCGGGTCCGCCCCGAGCGGGGCCTCTTTGAGCTCGCTGCGAGGCGCTCATCAAAAGGTCCTTCAAGACGTCGGCCGGCTCGTGCCGGCGCGATAACAGGGACCTTCAATAGGACGCCCCGGGCCCTCTGCAGGGCCCGGGGCACCAGCCTCAGAACATGCCGGGTGTGCGTGCGAGGTAGTCGGGGACAACGGCTACCGATTCGGCGGAGTCCTGAGTAAACGTCGCAGCGGGCGCAACGTCTCCCCCCGGATTGTTGAGTACATCGTCGAAGCGCAGTATCGCGTTCGCCGTTTTTTCGGCGACGTAGAGATCGACGCCGTCGAACGCCAGATCGACGGGATTACCGAGCATCGTGGCACCCGCCAGCGCATCGTTGCCGTTGTCGATCTGCACGCTCACGTCGCGGATTCCGTCCGCGGTGCTTGCATCGGCAATCACGAATATCTTGCCGTCGGTCGCGAGGCTCGCGCTGCCGATGTCGGAAACGATCAATGCGTCGACCGCGCCACCCACGTGGACAATACCGTGCAGGTTGCTCGCCAGCGCAGTGCCCGACGCCGTCTGATAGCGCGGCGTTATCCTGCGATCGGCCGGATTCGCGCCGCCGTTCGCGAGATAGGCGTCGAACACCGCAACGGAACCATCGGTCAGCGCAACGTACAGCCGGTCGGCCGCAGGATCGTAGTCGAGGTCCCACGGCGGCGCCGGGAGATTCGTCGTAATCAGGGGAGCAACCTCGCCGGACGCCTCGGCGCCGAATACACGGATCGCGGCAGTCGCGGCATCGTTGTCGGCAACGAATACGAGCCCGCTGGCGTCGTCGATCTCTACGCCTTTCGGGCTTACGAGCCCGGTATTCGCACCGCGGATGATGCGGTCCCGGCTCTGCGACGCCGACTCGCCGTCGCGACTGACCGCGGCGCGGTTGAGAACGTAGATGCCGCCGTTGGCGTCGTTGCCATCGTCGAAGGTCGCGAAGGCGTCGCCCGATTGTGCGAATACGATGTTTTCGAGTGCGACGCCGGAATCGAGGCTGGCCTGCAGCTCGTCGAGCGCCGGTGCGACTCGCACGACGTCGGCTGCGGCATTGCCGCCGGACGGATTCGAAACGGCCACGATGGACATCGGTGTAAACGTGGCGCGGTCATCGAGGTCCGTTATATCGGCCAGCATGCCGGCGCCGCTCGACGTCGGACCAAGCGCGAGCGACTGCGGTTTTTCAGACGCTACGCTGAGGTCCGCAGCGACGTTGCCGCCCGCGCTGCCGAATATGTTCTCGTACGCGAGTATCAGGTCGTTACCGTTCTCGGCGACGCGAGCCTCGCTGCCGTTCAGCACGACGTCGACCGGGTTGCCGAGCCGTGTCGCAGGGCCTGCGATGGTGCCGGACGGGGCCGTTTCGCCCGCCGCGGAGCTTGCTTCGGCAATAATCATAATACTGCCGTCGTCGAGCGCTATGGGGTCGCCGATATCGGTCAGGACCAGGCGGTCACCCGCGGCATCGTAAGCGATTCCGGAGAGACTGACCGCACCGATCGGAGAGATCGTGCGACTCGCCGCGGTCGCATAGCCGCCGGCGACGAAATCGTCGATGACCTCGACCGTGCCATTCGCCATTGCCGCGAACAGCCGGTCACGAGGCTCGTCGTAGGCGACGTCCGTCGGTTCGTTGGCCAGCACGGCGCTCGCGACGGGGGTCGCGTTTTCGCCAGCCGCCGTGCCGAAGACCTCGATCGACGAGCCCTGGAAATTTGCGGCAAAGATCAGGCCCGCGCGGTGGGCAATCGCGATGCCGCGCAGCGATATGGAGCCGACGGCGGGCACCTCCCGGTCGACCTGCCCGTCGAAGCCGGTCGCGTCGGGGCGGCCGTCGAAGCGATTGATGACCCGCAGGCTGCCCGGCGGCCCGCTGACGTCACCGGCGATATAGAGATTGTCCGACAGGTCGATTGCCATGCCGCGGTTGTTGCCGGCCTCGAAAGTCGCCAGCAGCTCCAGGTCCTCGTTCATGCGATCCACCTTGCCGGCGTTGCCCTGGCCGTTGTGCGAGACGTACACGTCGACGGCCGCGAAGACCGGCGGTGGCGTCTCAACGATGGGCGGCGGTGTATTGCCACCACCACCGCCGCCGCCACAGGCGACCAATACGGCGCCCGCCGTCAACGTCCAGCCCAAAGTTGCCAGCCGTTTGGCTTGCGCAATTTTCGTAGCAGTCCAGTTCATGTTCATGTCGTAATCGTCCCTATCTTGTTGATACTCTGTTTCGAGTCCGTGTCCGCCGCATTGGCGCGATGCGCGCCGTGCGACGGACGGAATGCTCATCGAATACCGGTGAGCCCAAGCGAGGTCGAGTTTGCAAAGCCGCGAATTGCAGGGCATGAGGGACCGTGCGCCCATTTACTGGGGTAATTACCCCGGGCCGCGCGTACGAAACCGCGTCGTTATGCGATTCCTGAAAGACCGAATTGACGTAACGCCGTCGTCTTCGATGGCTCGTTTTGTGAATGAGTCGACAGTTTTGCGAGCGATCGCTCGCCTGGCGCTCGCGCGATGCGTGCGAAAACCGGGCTAGTGGCGACGTTTCTTGCCGGGCCTGCCCGCGACTTCGGGCAACAGGCCCTTGCGGGCCGCATAGCGCACGACTTCGCCCGCGTCGTGCAGCCGCAGCTTGCGCATCATGTTGGTCCGGTGATTGTTTGCGGTCTTTACCGCGACGCCGAGAATAGCCGCAATTTCCCGGGTCGACCTGGATTCGGCGACGAGATGAAATAATTCCCGCTCGCGCGCGGTGAGCGCGCCGTAGGGATCGTCTCCGGGTTGCTCGAGATTCGACAATTGCGCTGCCAGCACTTTGGTCGCCTCCGGCCCGAAATACACCTCACCTCGCGCCAGCGCAGCGACCGCGTCCGTGAGTTCGGCTGAAGCGCTGTCCTTGACCAGGTAGCCCGATGCACCGGCCTCGACGATGGGCACGATGTACTCCTCGTCGTGATGCACCGTCAGCACGAGGATGCGGCATTTCGGCAATGCCTTGCGAACCTTGCGGACGACGTCGAGCCCGCCGAGGCGCGGCATGGTGAGATCGGTGACGACGACGTCGGGCT
The DNA here is from genome assembly GCA_041616535.1 of Woeseiaceae bacterium. GTDB lineage: Bacteria > Pseudomonadota > Gammaproteobacteria > Steroidobacterales > Woeseiaceae > UBA1847. Next base: position 14,992 of record JBFJQO010000008.1, read on the forward strand.
TCTCCGCAAGCGCGAGTTCGACGGCTTCGAGGCCGTCGCAGGCCTCAGCGACGATTTCGACGCTGCCGCCGTCGCGGAGAATGCGCACGATTCCTTTGCGAACGAGCTCGTGGTCGTCCGCCACAAGGACCCTGATTGGTGCGTTGATCACGATATCTCCAGAAAAAAGGGCCGGGAGGTCATCCTCCCGGCCCGGGTGCTCAGCGCCTTGCAGCCGTCGAAACTCGCTGCGCTGAAGCAGTGTCGGTCTCGACTCTGAACATAGGCGCTACCTCTTTTGCCTACGGCTGCAGCGGCTTGACGTCGATGCCGTTGCCGGCCACACCGTCGACCGTGACATCGAACGCCGTCTCGACCGGCGCAATGACCACGTTGAACAATGCCGCTCCCGTGAGCCCTGTTACCGCCTGCAGCGATACCGTGCTGCCGTCCGGCGCCGTCTGCTTCAGGCTGACCGCCTTGCCGACTATGGGCCGGAAGTCGGTGTCGTAGACGTTGATCTTGACGAGTTCGACTTCGCCGACCGTGGCTTCGCCGAGCAGGGCCGGCTCGAGGAACACGGTCGAGGCGCTGCCGTCACTCTCTGCCGACGTAGAGCCGCCGCCTTGCGGCGCCGACGCATTCGGCCCTGCCGCAGGGCTCTGTGCGCCTTCCTTCAGCTTGACCTGGATGTTGCCCTTGTCGATCACGTCGTCATCGAGGATGCGATCGTCCGTGTCGTAGTTGCAGCCCGTGATGCACTCGAGATGGAAGCGGTCGAAGTCACCGCCCTTGACGGTCTTCTTGCCCTTCGAATCGAGCGGATCGGCATCGACCACGCAGGCCTTGAACTCGACGTCCTTGGTCTTGGTTTTGCCGACTTCGATTTCGCCGAAGCCGCGGAACTCGAGGATATAGGTGCCGCTGTCGCCATTGTCGATCATGCCGCAGGTACCCTGCACCGCGCCGAGGTAGGTGATGTCTTTCATGTGAATCTTGACATCCGCGTCCTTGTCCTTGAGATGCAGGTGGCCCTTGAGCTCGCCGTCCTTCTTGCGCTTCGGATCGAAGTGGAAGTCGATGGTGTCGCTATCGCCGTCGTCGTCGAGGTCGATGGCGTTGAGCTTGCCACTGCCTTTCACGCGGTCTTCGTCGTCGCCTTCGGGATCTTCCGGCTCGACCGTGACCGTGACAGTGGCGCTGGCCGGATTGCCGTGATCGTCACTGATCGTGTACTGGAACATGTCGACGCCTACGAAGTCCATGTTCGGCTCGTAGCTGACCATGTTGTCGTTTATGAACGCGAGGCCGTTGGACGGCATCGTCACCGCGTCGACCGTCAGCGGATCGTTCTCCGGATCCGAGTCGTTCGCAAGCACGTCGATCGTGACCGACAGGTTCTGCTGCGTCGTCTCGGCATCGTCGTTGGCCGTCGGCGGCTCGTTTTCGGTGTCGTTCGGCGCGCACAGCTCCACCGCCCAGGAGTCGATCTGGCCGGAGTCCTGCGGGAACGCGTCCGAAATCGTCAGCGTCCAGTCGCCGTCGGCGTCCTCGTCATTGAACGCTGCCAACGCCTGCACGGGCTTGAACGTACCGCCGCTGGTCCAGTCGTTACAGCCGATGACCGAGGCCGCATCGTCGTCGAACTCGACGTTGATGCCGTCCTCGCTACCGCAGACGTCGCCGTCGAACAGCGTGATGCTCGTGCCTTCCGGGCTCTCGAGCTCGAAGGTCAGGTCGCCCATGTAGGTGTGCGAGCCGCTCAGGTTACGGATGTTGACGTCGGTGATCGCCTCGGTCTCGCCGCTGACGGTCGCCGTCGTTACTGACGAGAGCGGGAACTCGAACACGTTCGTGGGGAACGGAGGAATGCCCGCCTCGTAGGTCGTGCAGTTCTTGGGCGGCGGATTGACGATGCCGCCGCAGGAGAACAGCTCGACCTGGTCCACGTACCAGCCGTCGTTGCCGTTACAGCCGTCCTGGCCGAAGTCGAAGCGCAAGCGGATCGTGTCGCCCGGCGTCACGCCGGCCGCCGCGAGGTCGATCTGCGACTGCCCCCAGTCACCCTGGACTTCGCCCTGGTTGCCGCCGTGGAAGGCCTCCTCTCCCCCCTTGGGATTGGTGTTCTGGTCGGCCGAACCATTGAGCGAGCCGTTGTAGGGATTGTGCACGAAGGCCGAGGCCGGAATGACCGTGTACTCGCCGCCGTTGATGCTGATCATCACGTTGCCGCCGTCGTAGCCGACTTCGGTGTTGACGTAGTGCTCGAACATCATCTGCGACGGGTCGGTCGGGTGCACCTCGATCGCCGGGCTCTCGAGCCACAGATGGCCCGATTCGTCGTCCGTCGTGCAGTTGCCGAGGTCGCGCCGGTTTTCCTGGAACATGACGTTACCGCCGTGTGCCGATCCGTCGCGGTTGTCGGGCAAATCGCCCGAGCGCAGGTACCATTCCACGGTGTCGAGCGTCGCTTTCGTGACGCCTTCCTGGCCCGTGGTCCAGTCGCCCGGGCCGCCTTCCCAGTCTTCATTGAAGAACGTCAGGGTCTCCGCCGAACCGCACATCGGTGCGGGCGCCGCGTCGAGCATCGACTTGAAGCCGCACTTCTTGGTCACGTCGAAGCGCATCTCGACGGCCTCGATCGCTGCCGCTACCTGCTCGCAGTCGGCAGCGGTAATGATCTCACCCGAGAGTTCCGGCGTCGGGTCGATCGTGTCGTCGTTCTCGCCGACGTGGCCCGGGTTCGTGCCGGTGCCGTCCTCGGCGCTCGTTACGAGCTTGGTGAGGTTGACACCGATGAGATCGGCGCACGCCAGTTCAAGATTGTCCGCATTCTCTGCGAAGTTTGTCGAGGGCGTGTTGTAGACCGAGTTCGCGCGCCAGAAAATGTGCGCCGCCTTGGTAAGACCGATGGCGTTGATGGTTATCGGCGCGGGCCGCAGCGAGCCGTCGTCGTAGGTCTCGATGCTGTCGCCGTCGACGAGGATCGCGTACGCGCGATTGGGGATCGACGAGTTCGCGTGCACGCCGCCCGCATCGCTGCTCGAACAGTGATAATTCCCGGAATTGACGTGGCCCGCGTCGCCGAAACAGGTCGGGTGCCACATGTCGCGGATGGCGGCGTCGCCAACGGGCGGCAGGGCGGCGAACAGGAAGGCGTCCTCGCCCATGAGCCAGCGATACGAGGTGTCGCCGCTCGGCGTCTGGCTGTCGAAGTCCGAGCAGCTCTGGTCACTCGTCGAGTCGCGCGGGCCGGTATCGCCCGTCGGGTTCGCGCTGGCGCCCGCGATGAATTCGCGATTGTTCAGGAGGTCAACGGTCTCGCCCCAGATGTCGGAATAGGATTCGTTGAGCGCTCCCGACTGCCAGGCGTAGATCAGGCCGCTCGTTTCCTGCGTATACGCATGGCCCCACTCGTGCGCGACGACGTCGTCGGCCGAGGTGCCCGTGCAGTAGTTGGTCGAGGTGCCGTTCCAGTTGGCGTTCGGGCAGACGATCGTCGGGTCGTTGTTGACCGTGATCATCTGCGCGTCGTTGCCGTCCCAGGAGCGATAGGTGCCGCCGCTGAGATTGAAGAACAGGTTGTAGGATTCACCGGCGCCCGCGATCTCGTCCTCGTGGAACGGGTCGAGGGCCGGCCGGGGGTCGCCTTCTTTCCACGCCGGGGGCGGCGTCTCGGGGTCGTCCGGGTTGTAAGTGCCTTCGTAAACCCGGCGATCCTTCACACCGTGAATGCCGCTGATCTGGTCGACGACCTTGCCATCGACCGCGTCGACGTAGACGAATTCGCGCACGCTGTTGCCGTGCCTGACCTCCACTTCGTAGGCGAGGTGGTTCTCGCCCGGCGTGCCGCGTGTCAGGAACGTGCGATACACGTAAAGTCCCGTCGCGCCGATCTCGAGGTCGGCGTTCTTCAGCGCCGAGGGCAGCTGTGCGCCGACGACGCCCGCTGCCGTCTGCGATGCATCGGCGCGTGCGATCGCCGCCGCCTGCGGCAGATCGATGTCGGAGATGTATTTCCCGTTGACGGCCGTCAGGCGACCGTCCTGGCTCACATGGCCGCGCATGACCGCGCCGAACACCGGCACGTCGCCGTGCATTTGCTGGTAGCTCACGCGCAAATTGCCGTACTGGTCATTGTCGAGGCCAATGATGCGCAGCTGCGTGGCCGCGTCGGTGATGCCGAATACGGCGCCGTGACGCGCGAGAAAAGCGTTGACCTTGTCCGCGGGCGGCAGGCTCTTGCCCTGCGGGTACAAGTCGCCGCCGCGATCGACGCGAACCATGCTGGTACCGCCGGTGGCGCGATCGGCGCTTACCATAATCTTGCCGTCGGCCTCGACTTCGAGGGCAAATCCGGGCGTGCTGCCCGGGGGCGTCGAGTCCGTCTGCGCGGATTGCGCTGCGACCACGAGGCGGCTTGCCTCGCTGTCGAAAGCGAGCGTTGACGCCGCCGGCAGGCTCGGCGTCCAGGTTCGCGCCTGCGCCGTCGGCCGTTGCCCTGATTCCGTCGGCATTGCCAGAAAGGCGGCGCTGACCGCGGCCGTTGCCGCCGCAACGGCGCCAGTGATTAGAATCTTCCCCGCGTTCCGGTTCTTCATTGCTTGTCCCGTCCCCGATAGGTGTGTTGATGGCGTGCAGTCTGCGTGAAAGCCAGGGCACGCAAAATCGGCGAATCACCCCAGTCCGACTGGGGTATACCCCCCAGAAAATCGCGGGAGCCCAATAATCGCGGGGCTTCCAGTCATTTTTGCGACTTTGTTGCAATTGCAAGCCGATTTTTCTGTGCTAGCATTTGCCGACGATTTGGGAGGAACGTGTGGCCCGGCCGCTACGCAGGCCGCCGCACGCGAGAGAATCAGCCATGTTCCGACAGTTATATTTTTCTGCGGCAATCGCAGTCTTGCTGGCGCCCTTCGCGCCACAGCAGGCGTTCGCCGCGCAGCCTCATGTCGCGTCCTGGTCACCCCAGCACGCGTTCGCCACCCAGCCGCTGAACGTATCCGTCGAAGGCAATACGCTGAGCGCCGATCTGCAGGTACCGGGCGGCTATTCCGCGGAACTCACCGTCACGTTCGAGAATGTCGTCGGGCTGACGCCGGCCAGCCTCAACGTCAGCGCGGCCGCGGTCAATCCGCTCGATGCGAATCTCCTCGCCAGGCTCGGACCCGACGTGGCCGGGATTCCCGCCGCGTTTCCGATGCTCGTGCAAATCGAACCTGACCCTAACCTGGGATTGAGCTTCAGCGGTACGGTCAGCATCGAGCTGTATACCCACGACCTCGAGTTCGTCGCGAATTCGCCGCTGCGCCTGTTTTCGGCACCGCTCGGCGGCGCGTTTTCGGACATCACCGTCATGCACGGTTCGGGCAGCTATCGCAGCGGCGGCACCAAGGGTAATTTTTCCGAATTCATCATTGCGATCGACGCCCGCACGCCGCTGGCCGCGGCGGGCGACAAACTCACGCGTCTGCGCTCGATGCTCGACGGCTACGCGAGCGAGATGGATGCCGCTATCTACGACGAACTCTCCGGATTGCTCGGCGCCGCGGAAAGCGAGTACGCATCGACCAATCTGATTGCGGCGGTAACTTATGTCGAAGCGTTCGCCGACGCCGTCGAGAACAACAGCGGCTCGATGCCGAACGTCTGGGGCGCCTCGCACGACCTCGAGAACGTCGCCGGCAAGTTGCGCGCCGAGGCCGGCACACTGCGTTTCAGCCTGACGCTCGCTATCAATAATCTCTACACGGCGGTGCTCCGCCGATGCCCGCGCGCCTGACGTTCTATGTAACGGACCGGCCCGCCCGCCAGTACCTCCTGAACGAGGCTGAGCGCTACCTCATCGGCCGCGACGATGCCTGCTGTATGTCGATCATCGACAGCACCCTTTCGCGGCGGCATGCGAAGCTCAGGTTCGCCGACGGCACCTGGCGGCTTTCCGATCTTGCCAGCAAGAACGGCACGCTGATTGCGGGCC
>JBFJQO010000009.1:0-18749 GCA_041616535.1 Woeseiaceae bacterium
TCGTACGGCGTCTTGCTGCCGCGACGGTAATGGAGGATGTTGATGGCCGTCGTCGGGTTGGTGCGCTCGATGCCGAACGCGAGGGCGGGGTCGTCGAATTCGCCGATCGCGATGCACTTCTCCGGATTCTCAGGGAGGTGTGCCGCGACGTCGTCGGTCGTGTGCACGATCCGGACGTCGAAGTGGCGCGTCCAGTAGCCGTCGGGTGCGCCCGGTACGACGTGCCAGTAGTCCTTCGGCTGGTAATAAACCAGGACGGGCATCTCGCCCGGTGTGTAGACGATGTAGGAGTAGGGCAGCGCGGTGAGCGGGGCCCAGCCGGCGAAATGCGGGTTCGCCCTGAACGGGTGAGCGTAGTCGTCGAGAAACGCGAGTTTCGGGTGGCCCGAGTATATGACGGCATGAGCGGCGCCGGCCTTCTCGAGCGCGTCGTCGTGGCGTGCGCAAATCGTCGCCAGGTGCTGGCCGTAAAGCGCGCCGAGCGCCGGGTTGCTGTCTGAATAGGCGGCGTTCATGGCGCGATCATACCCTGTTGCCGAGCCCTGCCGCGAGTGCCATCATGGACGCCCCGCAAGCGCTGCGGAGTACATCATGAAAAGACTTGTTTGGTCGGCGTGCGGCTTGTTGTTAACCACGGGGCCCCTCTCAATGGCAGCTGAATCGGGATACGATCGCGTCGTCGGCAAGGCACACGCCTCGCGATCCGAAGTTATTGCACAGCACGGCATGGCCGCGACGAGCCAGCCGCTCGCGACCCAGGTCGCGCTCGATATTCTCAAAGCCGGCGGCAGTGCCGTTGACGCTGCCATCGCCGCCAACGCGGCGCTCGGGCTCATGGAGCCGACCGGGTGCGGAATTGGCGGCGACCTGTTCGCGATCGTCTGGGACAACGAACGGCGGGAACTCGTCGGCCTCAACGCCTCGGGGCGCGCGCCGTCGGCGATGACGCTCGAGTACTTCCGCGAGCACGGGATCGAGGCAATTCCGAAATTCGGTCCGTTGCCCGTCAGCGTCCCGGGTGCCGTGGACGGTTGGTTCGAACTTCACGGCCGCTATGGCCGGCTGCCGATGAAGACCGTGCTGGCCCCGGCAATCGGCTATGCGCGCGAGGGCTTCCCGGTGACCGAGGTCATTGCGCATTATTTCGAACTCAACCAGCGGCGTTTTCGCGACTACGCCGGCTTCGCCGAGACGTTCATGCCGGACGGCGAGGTGCCGAAGAAGGGCGAGGTGTTCCGCAATCCACGTTTGGCGGACACCTATGCCGCGCTGGCGGAAAAAGGCCGCGACGAATTCTATAAGGGCGATATTGCGCGACGCATCGACGCGTACATGGCGGAGCAGGGCGGACTCCTCACCTACGCAGATCTCGCGGCGCACAAGTCCGAATGGGTCGCGCCCGTATCGACCCGCTACCGCGGCTGGGATGTCTACGAGTTGCCGCCGAATGGCCAGGGCATCGCTGCGTTGCAGATTCTCAACATTCTCGAGGGCTACGACATCGCCGCGATGGGATTCGGCAGCGCGGACTACATTCACACGCTCGTCGAAGCCAAGAAACTCGCGTTCGAGGACCGTGCAAAATATTACGCTGATATGGATTTCGCCGATGTGCCCGTCGATTGGCTGATCTCGAAAGACTACGCCGCCGAACGCCGCAAACTGATATCACCGGAGCGTGCCGCGGCGTCATATCCGGCGGGCGATGCGAAGCTGCAGGACGGCGACACCATCTACCTGACGGTCGCCGACGCGGACGGCAACATGGTGTCGCTGATCCAGAGCAATTATCGCGGCATGGGGTCGGGGATGACACCGGGCGATCTCGGCTTCGTATTGCAAAACCGCGCCGAACTGTTTGCCCTCGACGAGGAACATGCCAATGTCGTCGAAGGCGGCAAGCGACCATTCCACACGATCATCCCGGCCTTCGTCATGAAAGACGGCGAGCCGTTGATGAGCTTCGGCGTAATGGGCGGCTCGATGCAGCCGCAAGGGCACGCGCAGATCGTCGTCAACATGGTCGACTTCGGCATGAACCTCCAGGAAGCCGGAGACGCGGCCCGCGTCAATCACACGCGATCGTCGCAGCCGACGGGCACGACGATGACCGACGGCGGCATCGTACATCTAGAAAGCGGATTCCGCGCCGAGGTTCGCGCCGAGCTGGAACGCCGCGGCCATACACTGGGCCCGTCGAACGGCAGTTTCGGCGGCTACCAGGCGATCATGTTCGACAAGGCCGAGGGCGTGTATTATGGCGCGTCCGAAGTAAGGAAGGACGGCCAGGCCGCAGGATATTGATGAGTGAGGAAATCTACCTGACTGGAATCACGACCACTGGGACGCCGCACATCGGCAACTACGTGGGGGCGATTCGCCCGGGTATCGATGCCAGCCGGGACGTCGCGACCAAACACTTTTATTTCCTCGCCGACTATCACTCGCTCGCGAAGAGCGAGGACCCGGACAGGATCGTGCGCTCGACGCTCGAGATTGCCGCCGCGTGGATGGCCCTTGGCCTCGACACCGAGCACGCGTATTTCTACCGGCAGTCCGACATACCGGAGATCCTCGAACTCACCTGGATTTTGCACGGCATGACGGCCAAGGGCCTCATGAACCGGGCACACTCGTACAAGGCATCGGTGCAGGCCAATGTGGAAAGCGGCAGGAAGGACCCGGACAAGGGCGTCATGATGGCGCTGTACAGCTACCCGATCCTGATGGCCGCCGACATCCTCATGTTCAAGTCGACGAAGGTGCCGGTCGGGCAGGACCAGAAGCAGCATGTCGAGATGGCCCGTGACATCGCGCAACGCTTCAACCACAACTACGGCGAGACCTTCGTGTTGCCTGAAGCGGTCATCGGTGAGAATACGGCCGTGCTCAAGGGGCTGGACGGACGCAAGATGTCGAAGAGCTACGACAACACGATTCCGTTGTTTGCGCCCGAGAAGAAGCTCCGCAAACTGATCATGAAAATCAAGACGAACAGCCTCGAGCCCGGTGAGCCGAAAGACATTGAAGACAGCACGCTGTACGATATCTACAAGGCGTTCGCGACGCAGGAAGAAACGAACGCGATCGCGGAGGCCTACGCAAACGGTATTGCGTGGGGTGAGATGAAGCAGCGCTTGTTTGAATACATCAATGAACACATCAAGCCGGCACGCGACGAGTACGATCGCCTGGTCGCAGATCCGGCAACCGTCGAAGCGGAGCTGAAAAAGGGCGCAGAACGCGCGCGCGACCTGGCGACGCCGTACCTGGCACAGATTCGCGATGCGATCGGTATCCGCAGCCTGGGTTGAAGTCGAATGAGCAAAGAACGCATCAAGGAACTGTTGGGCCAGCTTCGCGAGGAGCTGCACACGACGGACATCGACGACGAGCTCGAGAAGATGCTCGGAGACCTGGACGACGACATCGACAATATCATCGACGACAACGTCGACCTCGACGACGTCATCGACCGGGCCAAGGAAGTCGAGGCAAGTTTCGCAACGAATTACCCGACGGCGGAACGCGTCGTGCGCGAGCTGATCGATCTGCTTGTCCGAATGGGGATCTGACGGCCCCGGGAGGGTGCTATGTCCAACCGTCATTACCTCGTGGTGTCCGCCACGTTGTTTGCGTTAGTAGCCATTGCGCACTTGCTGCGCCTGGTCAATTCATTGACCGTGACCGTCGCCGACTATGTCGTGCCGATGACCGTGTCGTGGATCGGGTTTATCGTCCCGGCGCTGTTGGCTGTCTCGGCTTTGCGTCTGCTCGGCAAGTCCGGCGCGGCCTGAGCGTACCCGTCATGTTGTCACAGAGGCCGCTGGATTTCTGGTCCGTGATCATTCCCGGCTGGCTGTTGCTGGTCTACCTCGTCTACGCCCAGGGGATTTCCGCGTTCGGCTACGAAATCGGGGTGGCAATGGGCACGCAGGAGCCGGCGGAACAGATCACACGCGTGGGCACGGCCTTCTATTACGGCTTCGCCTTCGGCGACCTCGTCACCTATATCCCGTTGCTCGCTGCCGGTCTGATCGGTTTTGCCGGGCGCAGGCTGTGGGGGAGGGTGCTGCTGGCCGCCGCGCTCGGCATTACGGTGTACTGGCCCGTCGTGGTTCTCGCCGCCGCAGTGGACGCGCGTGGCGCGCCCGGCTGGCATCTCGACGAGTCCGGCTACTGGGTGGTCCTGCCGCTGATCGGACTGTGGGCGCTCTGGGGGCTGTGGCGAACCGGCGCCGCGGATCCGGAAGGCGGCCGATAATGCGGGCGTCGTGCCTGTGCGGCGCCGTGGCGTTCTCGATCGAAGGCGAACTTCGCGCGGCGCGCTACTGCTATTGCCGGAACTGCACGAAGTCCGCCGGGACGACGCCGGCAGCCTGGGCCATGACCGAGAGCGCCGGGTTGACCGTCACCACGTCGCGCGAGACGCTGCAACGCTTCGACTCGGGGCGCGGGTTACGCTGCTTCTGCCGTCAATGCGGCGCGCCCGTCTGGTTCGAATCGAAGGACTTTACGGATATCGTCGCAATCCCGCTCGGCGTGCTCGATGACGGCGACGTTCCGCCGCCCGAAATGCATATCTGGGTTTCGTCGAGACCGGACTGGTGCGTGATTTGCGACGATCGGCCGCAGCACGCGAAGTACCCGGAGTAATCGCATGAGAGGAAGATGAGTCGTGAAATTCCCGTCAAAGATCGATGGCTGGCTGATTCCCGTGATGCTCATCGGCTTCGCCGGCATCCTCGGTGCGTTGATCGCCGTCATGATCACACCGACACCCTGGCCGGTCCGCGTGTTGATCGCCGTGGTCATGGTCGGCGTGCTGTTCCTGTTGTTCTCGGTATTGCGCGGCACTTACTACGTTGTCGAGCACGAAGAGCTGCGCGTGGTTTCGGGGCCGTTTCGCTGGAGGATTCCACTCGCGGACATCACCGGCGTCGAGGCGACCCGCAACCCGCTCTCCTCGCCGGCCCTGTCGATGGACCGATTGAAAGTCTCTTACGGCAAGCGCAAGTTCGTACTCGTGTCGCCGGAGGACAAGGCGGGCTTCATCCGCGCACTCCGCCAGGACGGTGCCGCGAATGAGTGACCGGATCGCGGCCGACTTGCTGCTCGTCCTGCACGCGTCTTTCATCGCCTTCGTCGTGTTGGGCCTCGTGCTCGTCATCGCCGGCGGATTGCTGTCCTGGTCGTGGGTACGCAATCGCCGTTTCCGTATCGTCCACGTGCTCTGCATCGGCGTCGTGGTCGCGCAGTCGTGGCTCGGCGTCATCTGTCCGCTGACGACGTGGGAGATGGCGTTTCGTCGCAACTCGGGCGACCCGACGTACGAAGGCTCGTTCATTGCGCACTGGCTCAGCGAGCTCATTTACTACGAAGCGCCCTGGTGGGTCTTCGTCGCCGCCTACACGGCGTTCGGCGCACTCGTCGTCCTGTGCTGGTTCTGGGTGAGGCCGAGGTGATATGAGTTCGTCCCGTCGCAATCACTGGAACGGCGTCTACCGCAAGAAGCACTACACGGACGTTTCCTGGTACCAGGCGGTTCCGGACACGTCGCTCGAGTACATACTGGCCACCGGAATCGCACACGACGATCCTATCATCGACATCGGGGGCGGTGCGTCGCTGCTCGTCGATTGCCTCATCGATCACGCATTCACCGACGTGTCGGTCCTCGACGTCTCGGCCGGGGCACTCGAGCAGGCGAAGGCGAGGCTCGGGGAACGGGCGACCCGTGTGCACTGGATTGAATCCGATGTTGCGGATTTTGAGCCCGACCGGACCTTTGCCGTCTGGCACGATCGTGCGGCGTTGCACTTTCTCGTGGACGCCGGCGACAGGGAACGGTACGTGGACGTCTTGCGCCGGTCACTGCGGCCCGGCGGTTACGTCATCCTGGCGACATTCGGGCCCGACGGTCCGCTAAAATGCAGCGGTCTCGAGATCAGGCGCTACAATATCGAGCTGACGCGCGCATTGCTCGGCCCCGGCTTCGAGTTACAGGCCCACCGGATCGAGGATCACGGCACGCCGGGCGGTGCCGCGCAGCAGTTTCTTTATTCGAGCTGGATCAGGACCCGATAAGCTTGGAATGGCAACTCGAAACCGAGCGCCTGCACCTGCGGCGCGTGACGCTGGATGACGCCGATCTGATGCTCGCCGTCTGGAACGATCCCGCATTCGTCGCCAATGTGGGCGATCGCGGTGTGCGCACGATCGACGAGGCGGAAACCGAGATGCAGGCCGGTGCGCTGAAGTCCTTCGAGGAATTCGGCTTCGGGCCCTTTGCGATAGTGCGCAAATCGGATGGCGAGCGCATCGGGATCTGCGGGCTCTTCAAGCGGTCCAATCTCGACGACCCGGACATCGGCTTCGCGGCGCTGCCCGACTACTGCGGCCGGGGCTACGCCGGAGAGGCCGCGCAGGCCGTCGTCGATCATGCGCGCGACGATCTCGGGCTCGGAGTGCTGACGGCGATCGTGTCACCCGGTAACGCCCCGTCAATCGGATTGATCGAGAAACTCGGCCTCTCGTTCGTCAGGATGATTAGAATGCCCGGCGACGATGAGGACATTTGTCTCTACAGCATGGCGCTGGCCAGGGAGTAGCATGGAGATACTGAAAAGCGACGGAGCCAGGACAGGGTTGTTCTTCGGCGCGACGTCGGGCGTCATCACGACAATCGGGTTGATCGTCGGGCTGAACTCCGGCACGAGGTCGATCACCGCTGTGCTCGGCGGAATTCTCGTCATCGCCGTGGCCGACGCGATGTCCGACGCGCTCGGTATCCACCTTGCCGAGGAGTCCGATCCGGACACGGACCACAGCCACGTATGGTCGGCGACGATTGCGACGTTTATCACGAAGTTCGTTTTCTCGATCAGCTTCGCCGTGCCGCTCCTGTTGTTGCCGCTGGGCCCCGCCGTCATGGCGTCGGTCGCATGGGGTATGTTCGTCATCGTGGTGCTGAGCTATTTCCTGGCGCGCTCGCAGAACGAGTCGCCGCTGTACATCATCGGCGAACACGTCGGCATCGCTATGCTCGTACTGGTTCTTTCGCACTATATCGGCGTCTGGGTGGCGGCGACGTTCGGCTAGGAGGGCAGGATGGGACAGGCAAAGAGACTGGCAACCAATTTCGTCGTGCTCGACGAGAGCTTCCGCGCGAATATCATCGAGGGCGCCGTCAACAAAAAGAAGCCGGTTCGCGGAGGCCAATAGTGGATGCCAGCGGAGGGGACATCGGCTGGCGGCACCTGCGCGAGTTTGTCGACGTCGACGTGTCGCGTTCCTTCGTTATCGGGTGGCACGTCGAGCGCGCGATGCTCGTGATCGACGTGGATCTGTATCTCAAGCCCGATCACCCTTTCTACGAGACGCCGCGGCCTGCCGAAAAAGTCTGCGTCCGCCCTGCCATGATCGAATTTCCGTATTGCGACGAACTCGTGTCGGACCGCGTTACGGGCGCCAATGTCTTTGAAATTGCAGGAAATTTAGGCCACGGCGCGATCGAGGACCTGCGTGTCGTCGCGGACGGCCGTTACGAAATCAGCGGGGAATTTGGTACCGTGTCCGTCAATGCCGAGCGACCGATACTAAAACTAAAAGGCCCCTGAGCCGGGAGGCGCCCGTGAGATCGGAAAAGCGTATCGACTACGTCGAAATCCCCGTCACCGATCTCGGCAGGACGCGCGCGTTTTTCGAGGCGCTGTTCGGCTGGTCGTTCCAGGCGTGGGGCGACGAATACATGAGTTTCAACGACGGCCGGCTCGACGGTGGCTTCAGGTTAGCGCCGGAGCCCGCGGCCGCGAGCGGTGTCCTTGTCGTTTTCTACAGCGACGACCTCGAGCGCGACGTCGAGCGCGTCCGGGAACTCGGCGCGACCATCAGCCAGGAGATCTTCTCGTTTCCGGGTGGCCGTCGTTTTCATTTCGTGGATCCGGTCGGCACCGAATACGCGATCTGGTCCGAAACCGCCGAGTGAGGGAGCACGATACATGGCAACACTGATTGAACATCCACTGGTTCAGCACAAGCTCGCGCTTATCCGCGATGTCGGCACGGGCCACAAACGCTTCAGGGAGCTTGCCAAGGAGATCACGCAGTTCATTTGCTACGAAGCGCTGAAGAACATCCGCACTAAGGAAGTCGTGGTCGAAACGCCGGTGGCGCCGGCCACGTGCCGCGTGATCGATACGGATCTCGTCGTCATCCCGATCCTGCGTGCCGGTGTCGGCATGCTCGACGGGATACTCGACCTCGCGCCGACGGCGAGGGTCGGATTCGTGGGCCTTTATCGTGACGAAAAAACGAAGCAGCCGGTCACCTACTACGAGCGCTTTCCACCGCAGATTCGGGGCGGTACGTGCATCGTCATCGACCCGATGCTGGCGACGGGCGGGTCGACGGTTGCAGCGCTCGACCTGTTGAAGGAACAGGGGGCCGGGAACATTGTCGTAATCTGCATCGTCACGTGCCCCGAAGGAATAGGCCTGGTCGAGGCCGCACACCCCGACGTACCGATCTACGCCGCGGCGATCGACGATAAGCTCAACGAGAAGAAATACATCGTGCCGGGGCTGGGCGATGCGGGTGACAGGTTGTTCGGAACGTCGCATCATTAGGAGGCACGCATGGCTGCGAACAAGACCAAGCCGACCAAGGCGAGCGTCACGGAGTTCATCAACTCGATCGAGGATAGCGACAAGCGCGCCGATGCGCGCAAGGTTGCCGCAATGATGCGCAAGGCGACCGGCAAACGGGCGAAGATGTGGGGCCCGAGCATCGTCGGTTATGGGACGTACCATTACAAGTACGACAGCGGCCGCGAAGGCGATTTTATGATCACGGGATTCTCGCCGCGCAAACAGGCGCTCACCGTGTATATCCTCGCAGGGTTCGGCCGCTACGACGCGCTCATGAAGAAACTCGGCAAGTACAAGACCGGCAAGTCGTGCCTGTACGTCAAGCGCCTCTCTGACATCGACGAGGAGGTTCTCGAGCGCCTCATCAACGAGTCGGTGCGCTATATGCGCGAGAATTACGAGACCTGGTGAGACCGAGATGAATGAAGAAATCCTGAGTTCGCGACTCGAAGGAACGAAGCTCGTCATCGAGACCACGGCGGGCCCGCAGGTCTACGACTCGAAGTTCCTCGTTGCCGCGCTGCTCGTTTACGTGGCTCGGGGCAGCGGGCGAATCGAACCCGAGGAGTCGGCCAAGATGATCGAGTTGATCCGGGAGCATTTTCAATTGCAGGGTGCCGAGTCGCTGGAACTGATCACGCACGCGATGGGCGAGTTGGCCGACAAGCCGTCACTGGCGACCCTGTTGGCGGATCTCGCGCCGGCGTTGTCGGATGGCGACAAGGAGGACATCGCGCTGATGGGGCTGAAGGTCGTGGCCGCGGACGGGCGGCGCGATGTCGCCGAGATGGAGCAGTTTAGCCGCGCGATGCAAGCTATCGATATTTCGCCCGAGATCGTTCACAGGGCTTTCGATCGTTACTTCTCGGAAACGATGCCCGGCAACTGACAACACGGCGAGGAATCAACATGCATGTGCTCGGAATCAGGTTTTGTGCTGTCGCCGAAGAGGCACAGGAGATGGCGGAGTTCTTTACCCGGGGTCTCGGCCTGCCCGAAAGAGACCTGGGCGGTGGCGAGGATTTCCACGGCGCCGTCATCCCGGCCGGTACGAGCTGGATCGAGATCTGGCAGAAATCGGCCGACATGCCCGTCGGGCTCATGCTGCAGATCGTCGTGGACGATGCCGACGCGGTCGCCGAAACGGCGAAGCGCAACGGTATCGACGTTCAGGGGCCGATGGAGGCACACGGCGAGAAAATCTATTTCGCGGTTGCGCCCGGCGGCCTGAGCATCAGTTTCCAGCAAGTCGTCGCAGCGCCGGAGTAGTCGATGCAGGCGACGATCCGCAATTTCCTGCGCATGGAGTCGGCCGGGGGCATCGTCCTCATGCTGGCGGCCGGGCTCGCACTGATTGCAGCCAACACGGGCGCCGCGACGCTGTACGGGTATTTCATCGAGACGCCGGTCGAGGTCCGCGTCGGCGCGCTGCAGATCGCGAAGCCCCTGTTCCTGTGGGTGAACGACGGCCTGATGGCCATCTTCTTTTTTCTCGTCGGCCTCGAGCTCAAACGCGAGTTTCTCGAAGGGGAGCTGTCGCGGCCGGCGAATGTCATGCTCCCGGCCGTCGGCGCGGTCGGCGGCATGCTGGTTCCCGTCGGGATCTTCGTCGCCCTGAATCATGGCGATGCCGCCGCGATGCGCGGCTGGGCGATCCCCGCCGCGACCGACATCGCATTCGCGCTCGGCATCCTGATGTTGGTCGGGTCGCGCGTGCCCGTTTCGCTGAAAGTCTTTCTCGTATCGCTGGCGATTTTCGATGACCTCGGTGCCATCGTCATCATCGCGATCTTCTATTCGGCCGACCTTTCCCTGGTCGCGCTCATGGTCGCGCTGGCCTGCCTTGCCGTGCTGGCGATCCTGAACCAGCGCAACGTCATGAGCGTCCCCACCTATATTTTCGTTGGTCTGATCATGTGGACGGCGGTCCTGAAGTCCGGCGTGCATGCGACGCTGGCCGGCGTCGCGCTGGCGGCATTCATCCCGATGCGCGACCCGGCCGACGAAAACCATTCGCCGCTGTGCGAACTCGAGCACGACCTGCACCAGGTCGTGGCGTTCGGGGTCCTGCCCATGTTCGCGTTCGTCAACGCCGGGATCGACCTCGGCGGGGTCGGCTTCGATGACCTGTTCCACGCGGTGCCCCTCGGCATTGCTGCCGGCCTGTTCGTCGGCAAGCAGGTCGGCATCTTCGTCCTGTGTTATCTCGCCATCAAGCTCGGCCTCGCACGCTTGCCCGACGGTGCAGGTTGGGGAGGACTGTATGGCGTGTCGATCCTGTGCGGTGTCGGCTTTACGATGAGCCTTTTCATCGGGTCCCTGGCGTTCGAAAACACGACGCTCGACCCGAACTTGGTCTTCGATGAGCGTCTCGGCATCATCCTCGGATCCCTGTTGTCCGGCATCATGGGATACATCGTCCTGCGCCTGACGCTGCCGGCGCCCGCGAAGTAAGGTTGCTGCCGCTCAGCGACAACGGCTGGGTGCTCAACGCGGCGGCGGATGCCGACATCGACGAAGTCATGGCTTGGTTTCCCGACGCGGCGTCGGTGAACATCTGGGGTGGGCCCGCCTTCCGGTACCCGTTTACGCGCGAGACGTTTCGCGAGGATTGCCACCTCGACGACATGCAGACCTATGTGCTGCGCAATGCCGACGGCGCACTGGCGGCGTTCGGGCAGAGCTATGAGCGCAACGGGCGCGGCCACCTCGCGCGCCTCGTTTCGAATCCATCACTGCGCCGCAGAGGGGTCGGTAAGCAATTGATTCGAATGATTATTTTGGTGCTGGCGGCGAAGCACGATTACGCGGAGTATTCCTTGTTCGTGTATCGCGACAATGCCCCGGCGTATCGCTGTTACCGGTCGCTCGGATTCGTCGTTCGCGACCATCCGGACGATGCGCCGATGCCGGACCAGTGCTATTTTTTGACAATGAAAAGAAGAAGGAGAAACCGATGAGCGCAGAATTGACCGCACTGACCTGGGTGGCCGCCTTGCAGGCCGTGATGTGGGTTCCCTACATACTCAACACGATCATGGTTCGCGGCCTCGTGGACGCCGTCGGCTACCCGGACCAGCCGAGGCCCCTGGCGCCGTGGGCAGAGCGCATGAAGAAAGCGCACTACAACGCGGTGGAAAATCTCGTGTTGTTTGCGACCCTCGTGCTGGTTGCACACGCGGTCGGCGTCAGCAACGAAACGACCGTGCTTGTGTGCAAAATCTACTTCTGGGCGCGGCTCGTGCATGTGCTCGCCTACACGTTCGCAATTCCCTGGGTGCGCACGCTGTCGTTTGCGGTTGGCTGGGTGTGCTGTGTGGCACTGCTCGTCGAACTATTTTAGGAACGAGTCGCGCAACGTCTCGAGTTCGCCCCAACGCTCGATGCGTTGTTCCAGGCGGTTTTCGGCGCCGCCGAGTTCGCCCAGTTTTCGTTGGACGAGCTCGGTGTCCTGCGCGTAGAAGTCGGGTGCCGCGATTTCCTGCTGCAATGCCGCGATGTCGGCTTCGAGCCGCTCGATCTCGCCGGGTAGTGCGTCGAGCTCGCGCTGGTCCTTGTAGCTGAGCTTGTTCGGCTTGCGGCTCCTGCGACGCTCTGCGGCTTCGCGCTTGTTGCGTTCTTGCTCGAAGGGATTGTCGGTAACGGCGAGCGCGTGACCGCGACGCAACCAGTCACTGTAACCGCCGACGTATTCCTGCACCTTGCCGTCTTCTTCGAACACGATCGTGCTCGTGACGACGTTGTCGAGGAACTCGCGGTCATGGCTGACGACGATCAACGTACCCGTGAACTCACAGAGCTTCTGTTCGAGAACCTCGAGCGTCTCGATATCGAGGTCGTTAGTGGGCTCGTCGAGCACCAGTACGTTGGCGGGACGGGTGAGCAACTTGGCCAGGATGACGCGGTTGCGTTCGCCGCCCGATAATGCCTTTACAGGCATCGTCGTGCGCTTCGGGCTGAACAGGAAGCCCTTGAGGTAGCCAACGACGTGGCGGTCCTTGCCGTACATCCTGATGTAGGTGCGGCCCTCGCCGACGTTGTAGGCGACGGATTTTTCGAGATCCAGTTCCTGGCGTAGCTGGTCGAAGTAGCCGACCTCGAGGCCCGTGCCGAGCTTGACCGTTCCCGTCTGCGGTTGCAGCTCGCCGAGCAACAAGCGCAACAGGGTCGTCTTGCCGACGCCGTTATTGCCGATCAGCCCGATGCGGTCGCCACGCATGATCTTGATGGAAAAGTTGCGGATGACGTCGTCGTCGCCATAGCTGTAGCTGACGTTGCGCGCGCGAATGACCTTGCGCCCCGACTGCTCCGCTTCCTCGATATGGATGCGCGCCTTGCCCTCGCGCGCGACGCGTTCCTCGCGTTCCTCGCGCATCTTCAACAGGCTGCGGACGCGGCCCTCGTTGCGCGTGCGCCGCGCCTTGATGCCCTGGCGGATCCAGGCCTCCTCCTCGGCCAGTTTTTTATCGAATTTCTGCTCGGCGGTAATTTCGTCCTCGAGCGATTTTTCCTTTCGTCTCAGGAAGTTGGCGTAGTCGCCCGGCCAGCTCGTGAGTTTGCCGCGGTCGATTTCCACGATGCGCGTAGCGAGCCGCTGCAGGAAAGCGCGGTCGTGCGTGACGAACATGACCGCGCCGGGATACCCGTAAACGCGGTCTTCGAGCCACTTGATCGTCGCGATGTCGAGGTGGTTCGTCGGCTCATCGAGCAGCAGCAAGTCGGGTTTCTGCACGAGCGCGCGGGCCAGCGCGACCCGGCGTCGCCAGCCGCCCGACAGCTCGTTCATTTTCTTGTCGGCCGGTAGGTTGAGTTCCGTGATCGTGGTCTCCACGCGCTGTTCGAGATGCCAACCGTCGTGGGCATCGATTTTCGCGTGCAGGGCTTCGAGTTCGCGCAGGCCGTGCTTGTCGAGATCGAGTTTCGACATGCGCGCGTATTCGTCGAGGAGGGCTTCGATTTGCGTGAGCCCGGAACGGATGACGTCGGTGACGGGCTGGTCCATCGCCTCGGGCAGCGTCTGCTCGAGCTGGCTGACGATCAGGTCCCGGGGCGCCGTAATCTCGCCGCGGTCGGGCTCAATCTCGCCCGTAATCAGGCGAAACGTCGTGGACTTGCCGGCGCCGTTGCGGCCGATCAGGCACACGCGCTCGCCGGTCTCGATCGCCAGCTCGGCGCCACGCAGGATGGGCTGGTCGCCGAAGTCGAGGCTGATGTCGTCGAAGCGCAGCAGTGACATGAAGCGGTTCCGCGTGAGACTGGCGTGTATCCTACCCGAATACTATTGGTCGAACAGGGGATGCCCATGAGCGAGGAACGATTCGTCGATCTCGAGTCGCGGCTTGCGCACCAGGACCAGTTGCTGCACGAACTCAACGACGTCGTGACCGAACAGCAGGCCAGGATCATGCAGCTCGAGGAGCTGTGTCGTTCGCTTATCGATCGCGTGCGCTCGATCGGCGAAGGCGCGCCGGCCGGCGGCGCCGAGGACGAACGTCCGCCGCATTACTGATTCCTGATGGTTTCCTGACCCCGAACCCCTTGTTGCCGCGTTCACGTATAGTGTCGGTGGCGGTGCCGGGTACCGCGTCCGACGCCGCCATGCGTATTGCCGGAGAGTCATCATGACCAGGAAACTCAGGCTGTTCTTTCTGTCGCTGTTGTTGACCGGGCCGGTCTCCGCGCAGGACTACGTTCCCGCCGAACTGGCCGGCTGGCAGCAGTGGGTTCTCGACGGTAAGGAATACCGCAACTGTCCGTTTCACTTCGATCGGAGCGCCGCCGATCGCGCCGACTTCGTGTGCGTCTGGCCGGGACCGCTCGAGATCGAGGTCACGGCAAACGGCGGCCGTTTTACCCAGCGCTGGAGCGTCGAAGCCGGAGAGCAGTGGATCGCACTGCCCGGTAGCAGCGAGCACTGGCCCGCTCGCGTGACGGTCAACGGCCGGGCGATCGAGGTCGTGGCGCGCAACAACGTGCCGAGCGTCCGGCTCGGGCCGGGCGACTACACGCTGGCCGGGCGTTTCGCCTGGGACGAGCGGCCCGGCCTCCTGCCCGTTCCGTCCGAAAGCGGGCTCATTACGCTGCTAGTCGACGATCGCCGCATTGCGCGGCCCGACATGAACGGCAACAACCTGTTCCTCGGCGAACGCCGCAGCGAGACGCGCGCCGCCGACGCCGTGCGCACCGCGGTGTATCGCCTCGTGTCGGACGAGGTGCCCACGCGCCTGACCACATTGTTGCAGATCGACGTGTCGGGCAGCGTTCGCGAGGAGGTTTTCGGCCCCGTGCTGCCGCAGGGTTTCGTGCCGCTCCACCTGCAAAGCCAACTGCCCGCGAAGCTCGAGGCTGATGGCAACCTGCGCCTCCAGGTTCGTCCCGGGCGCTGGACCGTGTACGTCAATGCGCGCGGCGCCGGGGTCATGAACGCGATCCCGGCGGCCGTCGGCGGCGCGAACCTGCCTGCATCCGAGATCTGGAGTTACCAGTCGAATGACCGGCTGCGCGTCACCGCGGCCCAGGGCCTGCCGCCCGTGGACCCGGCGCAGGTCGAGGTGCCCGGCAACTGGCGCTCGTTTCCGGCGTTTCGAGTCGAAGAAGGCGCGACGCTGTCGATCGACGAGCGCAGCCGCGGTGTCGTGTCGGCCAGCAACGAACTGACGCTCGACCGGACGATGTGGCTCGACTTCGACGGCGCGGGTTTCGTCGTCGAGGATTCGATCGGCGGCGAAATGCGCACGGGCTGGCGGCTCGACATGGACGGTCCGTACATGCTGCAGTCGGCGAGCGAAGCCGGCGACAGCCTGCTGATCACGCAGGGCGAGCGGGAAGGACAAACCGGCGTCGAGGTGCGCATGAGCGACGTGAATCTCGAAACGCTTGGCCGCAGCGATACGCGCGGCACGTTGCCGGCGACCGGCTGGAACGCGCGTTTCGCGACGGTCAGCGCGCAGCTCAACCTGCCGCCGGGGCACAAGCTGCTGACGGCGCCCGGTGTCGACAATGCGTATGGCAGCTGGATGTCGCAATGGCAGCTGCTCGATTTCTTCCTCGTGCTGATCATCACGATCGCGGTGTGGCGCCTGTTCAATCCCACGGCCGGCGTGATCGCATTGCTCGCGCTCGTGCTCAGTTTCCACGAACTCATGGCGCCGACCTGGCTGTGGCTCAACCTGCTCGTTGCCGTCGCGTTGCTGCGCGTCGCGCCCGAGGGGCGCCTGTACCGCATCGTTCGCGGCTACCAGTTACTGAGCGCCGCCGCACTCGTCATCGCGCTCGTGCCATTCATCGCGAATCAGCTACGCGTCGCCATCTACCCGCAGCTCGAGCCGCAGTACAACGAGTTCGGCATCTACGACTACGTCGATGCCGACGGCGCAATGTACGAGGTTGCGCCGGCCGCCGACGAGCCTCCGCGCACCACGCGCAAGGCCGAGTCCGTGGCGCGGTCGCGGCCGGTCGAGGCCGATGCGCTCGAGGAGATCGCGGTGACGGGCAGCCGCGTGCAGGCGACGTTCTCGCGTTACGCGCCCAACGCGATCGTCCAGGCCGGCCCCGGGATTCCGTCCTGGCGCTGGAACACCTACACGCTGCGCTGGAGCGGCCCCGTGGACGCGGAGCAGAACATGCGCCTCGTGATCATGCCGCGCTGGCTGGTCAGCGCGCTGCGCTTCGTTGAGGTCGGACTGATGCTCCTGTTCGCGGCCATCATCGCGGCCGAAATGGTCAACCGGCGCTGGACGCTGCCCGGCGGGCTGACGCTCGGGCGCAGCGCGGCGGCCGGCTGGTTGGCGACCGCGTTGTGCACGTCGATGCTGCTGGCGAGCCCGGCGGCCGATGCGCAGACGCCGGACCCGGCGCTGCTCGAGGAGCTCGAACGGCGACTGCTCGAGCCGCCCGATTGTGTGCCGCGCTGCGCCGAGATCGCGGCCGCCGACGTCGAGATCCGCGCGAACTCGATCGCGATGGCGCTGAGCGTGCATGCCCTCGAGCGCGTTGCGATTCCGTTGCCCGGATCCGAGCGCGGCTGGCGTCCGACGGCCGTGGCCGTCGACGGCGCCGACAACGCGCGCATCGTCCGCCAGCGCGACGGCAGTTGGTGGCTGCAGGTCGAACCGGGTCGGCATGCCGTGACGTTGCGCGGCGAGATCCCGGCGACCGACAGTCTCGAGGTGCCGTTCCCGACGCCGGCACGCGTCGTCAGCGTGACGAGCGAGGGCTGGGCCGTCGCCGGCGTCAAGGACCGGCGACTCGTGTCCGGTTCGCTGCAATTGTCGCGCCTGCAGTCGGACGGCAGTGGAGACGAAGTGCGTTGGGAGGCGAGCCGCTTCCCGGCATTCGTTCATGTCGATCGCTTCGTCGGCCTGGATCTCGATTGGCGCGCGGAGACGAGCATAAGCCGCGTTGCACCCGCGGTCGGCGCGATGACTCTCGAGATACCGTTGCTCGAAGGCGAGACGATCGTCAGTGGCGACGTCCGCGTCGTCGACGGACGCGCGATCGTCGAAATGGGGCCGCAACAGCGCGTCGTGCGCTGGGCCTCGAACCTGCCGCAACGGTCGCCGCTGACCCTGCGGGCACCGCAAGATGCCCCGTGGAAGGAGCAGTGGCGCGTCGGCGTCGGCCGGATCTGGAATGCGGCGTTCGCGGGCATTCCCGAGAGCAACACGGGCGAGCGCGTCAACGCCGTGCGCGTCGCCGAGTTCGATCCGAGGGCCGGGGAAGCGCTCGACATCAGCATCAAGCGGCCCGAGGCCAGCGCAGGATCGACACTGGCGTTCGACGCGGTGACGCTCGACATCAGTTACGGCAACCGCAGCAGCGACGTCAACCTGACGCTGAACTACCGCAGCACGCGCGGCGCCCAGCACGCCATTCGACTGCCGCAGGGTGTCGAGGTCACGGCGGTCAGCATCGATGGCCGACCACAGACGCTGCGCGCCGACAAGGACACGATCACGGTGCCGATTCTGCCCGGCGAACACGTCATCGGGATCGCGTGGCGCGCGGCCGAGGCCATGGGCTTCCGCACGACGACACCCGCGGTGGATCTCGGGGCGCCCGCCAGCAACATTGAGATTTCGATGACGCGGCCGGGCGACCGCTGGCTGCTCGGGACGACCGGGCCGCAACTCGGCCCGGCCGTGCTGTACTGGCCCGAGCTGGCCGCGCTCGTGCTGTTCGCGCTGATCCTCGGGCGCATCGGCCTGTCGCCGCTCGGGACGCGCCACTGGCTGCTGCTCGGACTCGGCTTCAGCACCTTCAACTGGCCGGTCCTCGCCGTCGTTGTCGCCTGGCTGTTCGCCTGCGGCCTGCGCGAGCGATTCGGCGTCGCGGACCTCAACTGGTGGCGCTTCAACCTCGTGCAGGTCGTGATCGGCGGGTTCACGGTGGTCGCGTTGCTGGCGATCCTGGCGAGCCTGCCGCAAGGTCTGCTCGGCACGCCCGACATGCACGTTACGGGACACAACTCCTGGGGCAAGGAACTCGGCTGGTTCGCCGACCGCAGCGACTCGGTGTTGCCGACCGCGTCCGCTTTCACGGTGCCAATGTGGATCTACAAGGTGCTGATCCTGGCATGGGCATTGTGGCTCAGCTTCTCGCTCGTACGCTGGCTGCCGTGGGTCTGGAAGTGCTTCAGCAAGGACGGATTCTGGCGCTCGCGACATGAAGCGAAGGAGGCCGCGTGAGGCTTCTTTGGATCGCGATCTTCCTCGCGGTGCTCGCCTGGTCGGGCATCGGCCCGAAGGACTACGTGATCTGGTGTCTCGAGGTGGCGCCCGCCGTGGCCGGGGGCGTCATCCTCTGGTTCACGCGCGCGTGCTTTCCGCTGACGACGCTGACCTACGTGCTGATCCTCGTGCATTGCGTCATCCTGATGGTCGGCGGCCACTACACCTATGCAGAGGTACCGGCCGGCGAGTGGTTGCGCGAAGTCACCGACGGAACGCGCAACAACTACGACAAGCTCGGTCACTTCGCGCAGGGTTTCGTACCGGCCATCATTGCGCGTGAACTGATGATCCGGCTGAACGTGTTCAACTCGGCGCGCTGGCGCGACTTCTTCATCGTCAGTTTCTGCCTCGGGTTCAGCGCGTTCTACGA
>JBFJQO010000010.1:0-18737 GCA_041616535.1 Woeseiaceae bacterium
ATCGCTCATGGCCGGGTCCCGGCCCTTGCGCAACAGCCGGTATTCAGGATGGATCATCTCGAAGCCCGACGATCCGCGGCGAACTTCGCCGAAACAGGTGACCTGCACACCGGCCTCGAACTGTGCCTGTTGTTGGCGCGAGAAATGAAAGAACCGCAGCGTCAACTGCCCGCTGCCGTCGCTGATGCGCACGAGAAGGTTGCGGCGCCCGCGGAACGCGATCTCGGACAGCAGCACCTCACCCGAGACGAGGCAGCGCGTGCCGGGGACCAGCGCACCGATGCGCACGAGCTGGGTGCGGTCCTCGTAGCGCAGCGGCAACAGGAACAACAGGTCCTCGATGCGATACAGACCGAGTTTTTCGAGTTTCGCCGCTAGCGCCGGACCGACGCCTTTGAGGCGGGTCAGGTCGTCAGAGAGCAAGGATCGCGTCGGCTTCGACATCGACACCCTTCGGTAGTGCGGCGACCTGCACGGCCGCCCGTGCCGGGTAGGGCTCGTCCAGGTACTCGGCCATCACTTCGTTGATGGCGGCGAAGTCGTCGAGGTCGGTCAGGTAAATTGTTAGCTTGACGGCATCGTTGAGCGTTGCGCCGGCTGCTTCGGCGACGGCCTTGAGGTTCTCGAAGACCTGGCGTGCCCGGGCCGTGAAGTCCCCCGCCGCGACCTCCATCGTGCCGGGCACGAGCGGAATCTGCCCGGAAAGGAAGACGAACTGGCCGACCCTGACGGCCTGCGAGTAGGTGCCGATAGCGGCGGGTGCGCTACCGGAATGAATGGTCTGCTTGGACATCGATGTTTCCGTTCAGGAGAGGTCGGGATCAGGCACAGTCGCGCGATACGCGAATGACGTTGGGCATCTTGCGGACCCTGCGCATTATCTGCGCCAGATGGATGCGATCGTGAACTTGTAGCAGGAATGTCAGCACCGACACGTCCTCGTGTCTCGAGATGACTTCGACCTGCTCGATGTTCGAGCCGCTGTCCGCGATCGTTGCGGCGACCTCGGCCAGCACGCCCGTACGATTACGTGTCTCGCATTGAATCTGGCAATGGAAGTCGCGCTCGATGTTTTTCTCCCAGCTTACGGCGATCCACTTTTCGGGCTGCTTGCGGAAGTTCGACAGGTTGCCGCACTGATTGCGGTGAATAACGACGCCACGGCCCGCCGTCAGGTAGCCCATGACATCGTCGCCGGGCAGCGGGTAACAGCACTTGGCATAGCTGACGACCATGCCCTCGGTTCCCGCAATCACGAGGCTGGCGACCTGCTCCGGACGCTCCTCGCCGTCTTCGTCGCCGAGCAGGAAGCGCGCAGTCAATGGCGCGAGACGCTGGCCGAGGCCGAGTTGTTCGAACAATTCGTCAGCCGTGTTGAGGCTGAGTTCGTTGAGCGCCTCGGCCATGCGCACCTTGCCGACCTTGCGCAGCGACGAGCCGAGGTCCTTGAGCGACTTGTCGAGCAGACGCCGGCCGAGATCGACCGACTCCGTCGACCGCATGTTCTTCATGTGCTGACGAATCGCGGTTCGTGCCTTGGCGGAACGCACGAACGTCAGCCAGTTGGGGTTCGGCTTGGCGCCGCGCGCCGTGATGATCTCCACGGTTTGCCCGTTCTGCAGCGGGGTGCGCAGCGGCACGAGCTGCCGGTTGATCTTGGCCGCGACGGTGCGGTCGCCGACGTCGGTATGAACGGCATAGGCGAAGTCGACCGTCGTTGCGCCCTTGGGTAGCGGTTTGATGTCGCCCTTCGGCGTGAACACGTAGATCTTGTCGGGGAACAGGTCCACCTTGACGCTTTCGAGGAATTCCTCGGACGTGCCCGACCGCTGCAGTTCGGCGAGATTGGCGAGCCATTCGCGGGCGCGCCGCTGCGGCGTGGCGTCGGACTTTTCGTCGGCCTTGTAGACCCAGTGGGACGCAATACCGGACTCGGCAACACGGTCCATGTCGCGTGTGCGGATCTGCACCTCGAGCGGGAGACCTTTCGGGCCGAACAGCGTCGTGTGCAGCGACTGGTAGCCGTTGATGCGCGGGATCGCGATGTAGTCCTTGAAACGTCCGGGCATCGGTTTGTACAGCTGGTGCACCAGGCCGAGTGTCTGGTAGCAGGTGCTGACGTCGTCGACGATGATGCGGAAGCCGTAAACGTCGACCACGTCCGACAACACGCGCTTTTTCTCCGCCATTTTCTTGTAGATGCTGTAGAGGTGTTTTTCGCGGCCGATGATGTCGCCCTTGATGCCGTCCTCGGCCATTGCCTTGGCGAACTGGTCGGAGATGCGCCTGACGATCTGTTTCTGGCTGCCCTTGCTCTTCCTGAGGGCGTTCTCGAGAACCTTGTAGCGGTACGGATGCAGGTGCAGAAAGCCGAGGTCTTCGAGTTGCACCTTGAGGCGGTTGATGCCGAGGCGGTTCGCAATCGGCGCATAGATGTCGAGGGTTTCGCGGGCGATACGCTTGCGTTTTTTCGACGGCATCGCATCGAGTGTCGCCATGTTGTGCAGGCGGTCGGCGAGCTTCACGAGAATGACGCGGATGTCCTCGATCATCGCCAGCATCATCTTGCGGAAGCTCTCGGCCTGCGCCTCGGCGCGGCTGCGGAACTGGATCTGGTCGAGTTTACTGACGCCGTCGACGATCAACGCGACGTCTTCGCCGAATTGCTCCTCGATATCCTCGAGCGTGGCCTCGGTGTCTTCGACGACGTCATGCAGGATCGCGGCGCAGATGGCTTCGGCATCGAGGTGCATCTCCGCGAGTTCCTGCGCAACCGCGACGGGGTGCGTGATGTACGGTTCGCCGGACTTGCGTGTCTGGCCCTTGTGGGCGGCGGCGCCGAACTCATACGCTCTGACGATCGTCGCGACCTGGTCGTCGGGCAGGTAGGTTTCGAGCGTTTCGACCAGGCGCCGCAGCCCGTGGTCCCGGCGCGATGCGCCGGGCAGGCGGGACAGTATCGACGACGCGTAGTTCATGCCCCAATCTTAGCGGGGCGACGCGGTACGGGAAACGGCGTCGGGACTTAATCGCCGATCGAAATGCCGCGGACGGGCAGAATCTCGTCGGCCGAGTCGGGCTGCAACAGCTCCTCGGCGACCGGTTGCTCGATTTCCTCGAGGATGGCCGGCGTGACCAGCCCGTCGGCGATCTCCCTGAGCGCCAGCACGGTCGGCTTGTCGTTTTCGAGCTCGACCATCGGGTCCGCGCCATGCGCGATACGGCGCGCACGCTTGGCAGCGACGAGCACCATTTCGAAAATGTTGTCGATGTTCTCGAGGCAGTCCTCGACCGTAATGCGTGCCATTGCTTCCTTCCGAGGGGGATAGCCCCCTTTTTGTTGCGAAATCCGGGTCGTGGCGAGCCGGTGATCTGGGGCGCAATAATGGGGGCTGTCCCCGGGCCGGCGCCAGAGCATATAACCAATAGTTATTAAGCTGGTCAGCCGATGATGCGCGACACGGCGCGGCGCAGCGCGACGTTCGAGGTCGCATGGGCTCCGCCTGCTCCGGCTAGCACGGCCTCGAGATCCCTGATTGCCTGGTTCAGGTCGTCGTTGATGATCACGTAGTCGAATTCGTCCCAGTGCGACATGTCCGACACCGCATCGCGCAGGCGCCGCTCGATGACCTCGGGCGCGTCGGTGCGGCGCGCGCGCAGGCGCCGCTCCAGTTCCTCGACCGACGGCGGCAGGATGAAAATCGTGATGCACTCGGGCATCGACTCGCGCACCTGGCGCGCGCCCTGCCAGTCGATCTCGAGTATCACGTCGTGGCCGCCGGCCAGATGGCGTTCGACCTGGCTGCGGCTCGTCGCGTAGTAATTGTCAAAAACCGAAGCGTATTCGAGCATCTCGCCGGCGTCGCGCAGGCGCACGAACTCGTCCTTGTCGACGAACAGGTAGTCGACGCCATCGGCCTCGTTCCTGCGCGGCTTGCGTGTCGTGTACGAAATCGAAAAGCGCAGGCGCTCCTGGTGTTTGGTGACGACGGCATGAACCAGCGTCGTCTTGCCAGCGCCCGACGGCGCGGCGAACACGAACAGTTTGCCTTTTTCCTGCGCGTCGCTCATCACTCGACGTTCTGGATTTGCTCGCGCATTTGTTCGACCAGGACCTTGAGGTCCACGGCCGCTTTCGTCGTCTCGGTATCGGCGGACTTCGAGGCCAGGGTGTTTGCCTCGCGGTTGAGTTCCTGCATCAGGAAGTCGAGCCGCCGGCCGACCGGCTTCTTCGACGACAAGGCTTTGCGTATTTCGACGAGATGACTCTCGAGCCGGTCGAGCTCCTCGTCGATGTCGAGCTTGGTGGTGATCAGCGCGAGCTCGATCTCGAGTCGCGCCGGGTCCGCCTCGACGTCGAGCGCGTCGATACGTTCCTTTTGCCGGGCGCGCGTTGCCTCGAGAACCTGCGGCATGCGTTTACGTACCGCCGCAGCGATTGTCGCAATCTCGGCGATACGCGCTTCGAGCATATCGGCGATACGCTCACCCTCGCTCGAGCGCATCTTGTCGATCGCGGCAAGCGCCTTGTCGAACAATGTGCTTGCCTCGGTGAACAGCGGCTCGACGTCCAGCTCCGATTGCTGCACGACGCCGGGCCAGCGCAGGATTTCGATCGGGTTGACCGCCGCGACATTCGGCAACTTGGCCGTGAGATCGGAAATCCGGTGACCGATCACCTCCACGAGATCGGTGTCGATGAGCAACTCCGCGTCTTCGTCGAACGCGCGGCGGAAGTACAGCGCGCACTCGACCTTGCCGCGCCCGAGCGATCCGCTCGCCTGCTGCCTGAATGCCTGCTCTTGCGGACGCAGGTCCTCGGGCAGCTTGAACTGCACGTCGAGGTAGCGGTGGTTGACCGCGCGGATCTCCCAGGTCAGCGTGCCGATCGCCGTTTCCACCGTCTCTCGCGCGAAGCCTGTCATACTGTGTAACATCTGCCGCCTGCGTCACGTTTTTTGAAGGTCCGACATTCTAAGCTGTCGTCGCAACCGATAGCCACCTGACGTTACATGCAAATCGAATACGCGAAAGTTTCCGCCCTCGGAGATCGCCAGGACAACCAGGACCGTGCCGCGGTGATCGTGTCCGAGGACGCGGCGCTGATGCTCGTTTTCGACGGCATGGGCGGTCACTCGGACGGCGCCCGTGCCGCCGAAACGGGCCTCAAGATCGTGCAGGACCTGTTCATGGCCGCGCGGCAACCGATTTTCGATCCACAGGGCTTTCTTTATATGGCGTTGTCGAAAGCGCACGACGAGGTCGTCGCCATCGGCGCCGAGGTCGCCGTCGATTTCCGGCCGCGGGCAACCTGCGCGGTTTGTCTCGTGCAGGAAGGCGGCGCGTTCTGGGCGCACATCGGCGACAGCCGCATTTACCAGGTGCGGAACGGCCGGGTCCTGCAGCGCTCGCGCGATCACAGTCACGTCGAGGTGCTGATCCAGGAAGGCGCCATCTCGGAGGAAGAAGCACTGGATCACCCTATGCGCAACTTCGTCGAATGCTGCATCGGCGGCGACGCGCCCGTGCCCGACATGAGCATCACGGGTATGAAGAAGCTTGCTGCGGGCGACGTCCTGCTGGCATGCACCGACGGCCTCTGGTCGGGGCTCGCCGACGACGACATGGCCGAAATCGGCAAACCCGGCGAGAACAATCTCGTCGAGAATCTCAAGAGCCTCAGCATGAAGGCGTTGAACGTCAACTCTCCCTACAGCGACAATACGACCGGAACCGCGCTACGCTGGCACGGCTGATCCGCCGAGACGACATTGAGGAGAGCCCACATGCGCCCGAGTGGCCGCGAAGCCGCGCAACTGCGCGAACTGCGTTTCATCCCCGACTTCACGCGGCATGCCGAAGGCAGCGTGCTGGCCGAATTCGGCGACACGCGCGTGCTGTGCACGGCCAGCGTTGAGGATCGGGTGCCGGCCTGGATGCGCAATACCGGGCGCGGCTGGGTCACGGCGGAGTACGGCATGCTGCCGCGTTCGACGCACACGCGTTCAGGAAGAGAGGCTGCACGCGGCAAGCAGGGCGGGCGCACGCTCGAAATCCAGCGCCTGATCGGGCGCTCGCTGCGCGCCGTGACCGATCTCGAGGCGCTCGGTGAACGCCAGGTGACGCTCGACTGCGACGTCATCCAGGCGGACGGCGGAACCCGGACCGCGGCCATCAGCGGTGCGTTCGTCGCCCTCGCGATCGCGATGCAGCGCCTGCTCGCGAAGGGCGCGATCGCGAAGAATCCCTTGCATGGCCAGGTCGCTGCCGTGTCCGTGGGCATCTACCGCGGCGTGCCCGTGCTCGATCTCGACTACGCCGAGGACTCCGAAGCCGAGACCGACATGAACATCGTCATGAACGACGCCGGCCGCTTTATCGAGGTGCAGGGCACGGCCGAAGGGCATGCGTTTTCGGACGACGAATTCGCTGCGATGATCGAGCTGGCGCGCAGCGGCATCGCGGAGATCGTCGCCGTGCAAGGCGAGGCCGTCAAAGCAGCGGCAGCATGAGCCGGCGGCCCGCCAGGATCGTCATGGCGACCGGCAACCCGGGGAAGATCGGCGAGATCGAGCGCCTGCTCGACGGGCTCGGCATCGAGATCGTCGCCCAGTCCGTGCTCGGCGTACCCGACGCGGACGAGACCGGCACGACGTTTGCCGAAAACTCGCTGCTCAAGGCACGGCACGCGGCAGACGCGACGGGGCTGCCCGCGATCGCGGACGACTCCGGGCTCGCCGTCGACGCGCTCGATGGCGCGCCGGGCGTGTATTCGGCGCGCTATGCCGGCGACGCGGGCGACGAAGCCAACAACGACAAGCTGCTCGCCGCACTCGACGGCGTCGACGAGCGCGGCGCCGCGTTCCACTGCGTCGCCACCTTCGTCGAGCCGGGCGGCGAACCGATCGTTGCCGCGGGGGAATGGCGCGGCGAGATCCTGCGCGAGCGGCGCGGCGACGGCGGTTTCGGCTACGACCCGCTGTTTTTCGTCCCGGAGTGCGGCTGCAGTTCGGCCGAACTGTCGGCCGAGGAAAAGAACGCGCGCAGCCACCGCGGCCAGGCGTTGAGGAAGCTCGCCGACCTGATCGAACAGAAGTACGCGTGACGCCGCCGCTTTCACTCTACGTGCACCTGCCCTGGTGCGTGCGCAAGTGCCCCTACTGCGACTTCAATTCGCACTCGGCGGATGATCCGCCGCTCGAGCGTTATGTCAGCGCATTGCTCGGCGACCTCGACATCGAGGCGCGGCGTGCGCGCGGGCGCGCGGTCGAGACGGTCTTCCTCGGCGGCGGTACGCCGAGCCTGTTCCCGCCGGCGGCCATCGGGCGCCTGCTCGAGGCGGTCGACGCGCGGCTCTCACTGGCCGGCGATGCCGAGATCACGATGGAAGCGAATCCGGGCACGGTCGAGTGCGGCGCGCCGGCCGGCTATCGCGCGGCCGGCGTCAATCGCCTGTCGCTCGGCGCGCAGAGCTTCGACGACGACTCCCTGCGTCGGCTCGGCCGCATCCACGGCAGCGACGACATCCGGCGCGCCGTGGCGGACGCGATGGCTGCCGGATTCGACAACGTCAACCTCGACCTGATGCACGGACTGCCCGGGCAGACGATCGGCTCGGCGCTCGCTGATATCGCGGCGGCCGTGGAGCTCGGACCCGCGCATATTTCCTGGTACCAGCTGACGCTGGAGCCGAATACCGTGTTTTATGCGCGCCCGCCCGTGGACCTGCCCGACGAAGACACGCTGCACGACATTCAGGACCTGGGCGCCGGGCGCTTGTCCGCTGCCGGATTCGTGCAGTACGAGGTGTCGGCCTGGGCCAGCGACGGTCGGCACTGCAGGCACAACGTCAACTACTGGCTGTTCGGCGATTACCTGGCTGTCGGCGCAGGGGCGCACGGCAAGATCAGCGGTGACGACGGCATCGTCCGCTATCGCAAGCCGGCCAATCCGCTGCAGTACATGACGAGCGTCGAGGCCGGGGCCCTGGACGACGCGGCGACGCCGGTCAGCGTGGCCGACCTGCCGTTCGAGTTCATGATCAATGCACTGCGCCTCGTCGACGGATTCCACGAGGCCGATTTCGTCGCAAGGACGGGCCTCGGCCGCGACGATCTCGCCGGGCTGATGCAGGCCCCGCTGGCAAAAGGGCTGATCGAGCGCGTCGAGGCGGATATATGGCGACCGACGCGACTCGGCCGGCGCTTCCTGAATGATCTGCAGGCCGGGTTTCTGCGCAATCATTGATCAACCTGCGCGGAAATTTCCGGTGTGGACCAGCGGCCCCGACCTGTTCAATTATGCACAAGACGCCGCGCCTCCCTGTATTTTCAGCGTATGAAGGCACTTAATTCACTTCGGGCATCGCGAAAACCGCATAACCTTTTGATTTTAAATAGGATAAAAAACTGGGTACAAAATAGTCATATTGGCGGCGTCGTTTAAAAATCCGCACCTTACGGCACCCGTTCAATTTTCTTCCACAGACTTATCCACAGCTTCTGTGGATAAGAATCGGGGGCTTGCGGCGCGCGGGTCTTCGCTATATCCTACGCGACCTTTTTCACGACCAGCGCGCGCTCCGGAGAGCAACGATGAAAGCCGACATCCACCCCAATTACGAACCGATCAAGGTCATCTGTAGTTGCGGTAACGAGTTCGAGACGCGCTCGACACTGGGCGAGGAGTTGCATATCGAAGTGTGCTCCCAGTGTCATCCGTTTTACACCGGCAAGCAGAAGATCGTCGATACCGGCGGTCGCGTGGACAAGTTCCGTAAAAAGTACGGCATAAGCTGATCTCAGGGCCGCGCCGGGCGCCCGCCCCGGGCGCGATCCGACCCTAAACTTTCGTATATCCACGACTCCCGTACGTAGGGGTCTCTGCTATGCTCGATTCGTTTGTAAATCGGATAATCTGAGGTCAGCCATGAGCCAGGACGCCTTCCGCCTGATTAGCCCTGAGGGCAAGGAACTCGAACTGCCCGTCCACCGCGGCACGACGGGCCCGGATGTCATTGACGTCGCACGTCTTTACAGGGAGTTCGGGGTCTTTACCTACGATCCCGGGTTTGTAGCGACGGGAAGCTGCAAGTCGGACATCACTTACATCGACGGCGAAGAGGGTGTCCTGATGTACCGGGGCTACCCGGTCGAGCAGCTCGCCAAATACTCCAGCTTCATGGAAGTCTGCTACCTGCTCCTGAACGGCGAACTGCCCACAACCGACGAACTCGGCGGGTTCGAAGAGACTATTCGGCGTCACACCATGCTCAACGAAGGCATGCTGAATTTCTTCAAGGGCTTTCGCTACGACGCGCATCCGATGGCCCAGTTGTCGGCCGTCGTCGGCTCGATGTCGGCGTACTACCACGCCGAAATGAATGCCTCGAATCCGAAGCACCGCGACATCTTCGCGCATCGTATCATCGCGAAGCTGCCGACCATCGCGGCGGCCGCCTACAAGCTCAATATCGGGCAGCCGTTCATGTACCCACGCAACGACCTGAACTACACGGATAACTTCCTGCAGATGTTGTTCTCGGTGCCGGCCGAGCCCTATGAGAT
The DNA here is from genome assembly GCA_041616535.1 of Woeseiaceae bacterium. Lineage (GTDB taxonomy): Bacteria > Pseudomonadota > Gammaproteobacteria > Steroidobacterales > Woeseiaceae > UBA1847. The sequence goes on from JBFJQO010000010.1 coordinate 9,567, forward strand.
CAACCCGGTCGCTTCCGAGGCGCTCGACCTGTTGTTTATCCTGCATGCCGACCACGAGCAAAACTGTTCGACGTCGACGGTCCGGATGGCAGGCAGCTCCGGCGCCAACCCGTACTCGGCGATCGCGGCCGGTATCTCGGCGCTGTGGGGCCCGGCGCACGGCGGCGCCAACGAGGCCGTATTGCGCATGCTCGACGAGATCGGCGACGTCAGCCAGATCGGCAAGTACGTCAAGAAAGCCAAGGACAAGAACGATCCCTTCCGCCTGATGGGCTTCGGCCATCGGGTATACAAGAATTTCGATCCGCGCGCGACGATCATCCGCGAGATGTGCCACAAGGTGCTCGACGCCCTCGATCGCGAGGATACGCCGTTGTTCGACCTGGCACGCGAACTCGAGCAGGTCGCGCTCAGCGACGACTACTTCAAAGAGCGAAACCTCTACCCGAACGTCGACTTCTATTCGGGCATTATCTACAAGGCGCTCGGCATCCCGACGTCGATGTTCACGGTCATGTTCGCGCTCGGCCGGTCGGTCGGCTGGGTGTCGCACTGGCGCGAGATGATCTCCGATCCGAAAGGCAAGATCGCGCGGCCGCGCCAGCTATACATCGGTGCGCCGAAACGCGATTACGTCGCGATCGACAAACGTTAGAAACGCCCCATCGCGGTACCGTGCCATGCGCGGCTACCTCCGGGAATGCCAAGCACAGGAATGGCTCGCTTCGCTGCGCTTGATTTCCTGTACTTGTCTTCCCGGACGCCGCGCTTACTCGCGCGGGCCGACTCAGTCGTGCGCGAGCATCTCCTGCACGACCGCGCTGTCCGCGCGCCGCATCGGCTTGCCCGTGACCGGGCTCATCGGCGCCTGGCGAATGCCGTCAACCGGGAACACCGTGGCCTGGATCGGGCTGTGGTTGTGATGAAACTCGAAGCCCGAATACGTCTCGATGCGGTCGCGACGGCTCTTCAGGCGCCGCTCGTAGGCGCGGTAGGTTACGCCGATCCCCTCGAGTGCGCGCGCGACCGACTCCGGGCTGTCGGCGAACACGTGCAGGTTGACAGCCGAGTTCCCGTCGGCCGTGCCCGACAGGACAGGACCGACCAGTCGCGGCGTGAAGTCCGCCAGCAGCTCCATGGCCGATAACGCGGCGACCCGCATCAGGCGCAGCCGATCCTCGTGAGCCTCGCCGCCGAAGATCTGCAGGTGCGCGGCCACGGCGGCCTCGATTTCGGCATTGCCGGGTAGCGCGCCGCGCGCGTGGATGCCGAGTCTCTCGGCCGCTTTCTGTTTCGCGGCGCGGTAGTCGCGCACGCCGTGATTGACGATGATGCGCGCGGCCTCCTGCGCGACGACCTGGCGCGCCCGCTCCGTTCCGTTGTTGTGCTTGTCGTTGCGTCGTCTGGCCACGGTTCTAGAACAAGGCCTCGTCGTCTTCTTCCTCTGCGTCCGCGTCCGGCGGCGCGTCGATTCCCGTGGCGTCGTTGAAGATGTCGGGTATCTCGTCGACAATCTCGCATTCGGGCACACGGCCCTCGCGGAAGACTTCGAAGACGACGTTACGCTGGTTGGCGCGGGCCGGGCAACCGGTCTCGCGGTCGATCAGGACGGACACGATGCCTTCCGGCATCGGCATCTGGCTCTCGGGCACGCCGTCGAGCGCGATGCGAGCAAAATCGACCCAGATCGGCAACGCCGTGCGCGAACCTTCCTCGCCGGGGCCGAGCGGCCGGTCGTCATCGTAGCCGACCCAGACGATAGCCGCGAGATCGCCGTTGAAGCCGCCGAACCAGGCATCGCGACGGTCGTTCGAGGTACCCGTCTTGCCCGACAGGTCGTTGCGTCCGAGCGCCATTGCCCGACGGCCCGTGCCGCGGCGAACGACGTCGCGCATCATGTCCTGTACGAGGAACGCATTCTGTGGCGAGATCGCCTCAGGCGCGACGTTGACGCCCTCGAACAGCTCGGGCGAAGTCGTCGCGTCGGGCCGGTACTCGGTCGCGATCATGACCATCTCGTCGAGCGGCATTTCCGCGCGTGAGCGGCGGCCGAAACGCTCGTCCGGGACGCACTCGGGACACACGATAGCCGGCTCGGCGCGATAGAGGGTCTCGCCTTCGGGTCCGTAGATCGCGTCCATGACGTAGGGGCGAACGCCGCGCCCGCCGTTGGCGAGGATTGCGTAGCCCTGCGCCATGTCGAGCGGGGAGGCCGCGCCGCCGCCGAGCGCGAGGGATCCGTTGTGCGGCAGGGCCGCACCGCCGAAGCCGAACTTCGCGATGTGGTCCACGGCATTGCCGATGCCGGTCTCGAACAGCAACAGCCGGACCGAGACCAGGTTCATCGAACGCACGAGCGCTTCACGCATGCGCGTCGGGCCGTAGAAGCGGCCACTGTAGTTGATCGGGCGCCACACCGCCTCGAGTTCGGAGGAATTGATGACGACGGGGGCATCGAGCACGACGGTGGCGGGCGTGTTGCCGTATTCGAGCGCCGCGGAGTATATGAACGGCTTGAACGACGAGCCGGGCTGCCGGAACGCCTGGCGAGCGCGGTTGAACTTGCTGGTCGTGAAGTCGAAACCGCCGGTCAGCGCGCCCACTGCACCGTCGTACGGATCGATCGCGACGACGGCCCCCTGCGCTTCCGGGACCTGCGCCAGCGCCCAGGTGCCCTTCGTCGTCGGCATCACATAGATGAGGTCGCCCGCCGCGAGCACGTCCCCGGCGGTTTCCGGTTCGGGTCCGGTCGTCTCGCGATCGATGAACGGCTTGGCCCAGCGAATGCCCGGCCAGGGCAGTGTGGCCGCTTCGCCGTCGCGCAGTACCAGCGACGCCGAATTATTGGCGTGCACGGCCGTGACGAGCGCAACCGACAGACCGCCCGGCGCATACTGCTCGAGCAGTTCCTGGATCTCGATCGGCCACTCTTCGAACGCGGTGCCGGCGAGTTCACCGGTCCATTCGATCCGCGTGATCGGGCCGCGATAGCCGCGCCGCCGCGTGAACTCGAGCAGGCCGTTGCGCAGCGCATAGTTGGCGGCTTTCTGCAGGCGCGAGTCGAGCGAGGTGACGACCTGGTAGCCGTCCGTGTAAGTGCCTTCGCCGTAGCGCTTGAGCATCTCGCTGCGCACCATCTCGGCAACATAGGGGGCGTTGAGCTCGACGGCGGCACCGTGTAATCGCGACTCCATCGGCCAGGCCATGGCCTCGTCGTAGGCGGTCCCGTCGATGAACCCGAGGTCGCGCATGCGCCCGAGCACGTAGCCGCGGCGCATTTTCGCATTCGAGGCGCTGTACACCGGGTTGTAGCGCGACGGCGCCGGCAACACGCCCGCGAGCGTCGCCGCCTCGGCGGCATTGAGGTCTGCGAGCTCCTTGTTGAAGTACACCTGGGCGGCGGCGGCCACGCCATAGGCGCGCTGGCCGAAGAACATCTTGTTGAGGAACAGCGCCATAATCTGCTCCTTCGTGAATTCCCGCTCGATCTTCCGGGCGAGGAATGCCTCGCGCAGCTTGCGCGTGAACTGGCGCTCGCGCGTCAGGAAGTAGTCGCGGGCGAGCTGCTGCGTCAGCGTCGAGCCGCCGGTCGGGTCGCCCGTGGTCAGCAGTTCGATGATGGCGCGCAGGATGCCGCGATAATCGACGCCCGGGTGCTCGAAGAAGCGCTGGTCCTCGGCCGCCACGAAGGCCTCGACGACATGCGGCGGAAGATCGTCCCAGGTGACGAGAATGCGCCGCCGTTCACCGATTTCGGAGATCAGGTGCCCGTCGCGGCTGAATATCCGCAGCGGGATCTGCAGCGGAATGTCGCGGATCGTCTCGGCCGCGGGCAGCCCGGGCTGGACGTAGTAATATGCGCCGATGACCCCGGCGGCGACCCCGATCCCGCCGATTGTTGCCAGCGCCAGCAGCACGATCAGGGCCCGGACCGGCTTATGTCGCCTAATGTGACGTGGGCCCGATTTTTTTTCCGTTGAATTATGCATAGTTACAGGCGTTTTCGGCCATATTCCGCTGAATCACGAGGCTTCCGGAGGCCTCATTGAAGCGTAACGTGGTGTAGGGTCGATGACGAGAATGTGGCTTTTTCGGGGCAATAGCTCTTAGGCGCGGCTGTGGCGGCGATGATAGACATGTCTGCCGGAACACCGCAATAAAAGCGTCTCAGTTCGGGCAGCGGACTGGTTCACGGAATCTATCCTGAAGGGTCAATAACATAGGGAGAGTCGGATCGTGAACACAGTCACGTTTTATTTAACATTTTCTTGATATATAGTTAAATCGCTTTGCTCAGGATCGACTCATAAAGTGACTCGCAACTTACCGACTTAGAAGGAAATTTACGTGCTTTTCGGCAACAAACAACAGCCATTGCTGGGCCTCGATATCACGACCTCGTCGGTGAAGCTGATAGAACTCTCGCAAAGCGGGAAACGCTATCGGGTCGAGTCTTATTCAGCAGAGCCTACGCCCCCGAGTTCGGTCAGCGAAAAAGCGATCGTCGACGCTAAAGCCGTCGGTGAGGCAATTCGTCGAGCCGTCAAGCGAGCGGGCGCCAAGGCGACCGACGTGGCCGTCGCCATCAGCGGCGACGCAGCCATTACCAAAGTCATCCAGATGGCGGCCAACCTTTCGGAACGCGACCTCGAAGGACAGGTCGAGATCCAGGCCGACCAGTACATACCCTTCCCGATGGAAGAGGTGAGCTTCGACTACGAAGTCATCGGACCGAACGACAAGGACCCCGAGCTCGTCGACGTGCTGCTCGTCGCAACGCGTACCGAGAACGTCGAACAGCGTCAGGCCGCGGTAAATGCCGCCGGCCTCAATACGCAGATCGTCGACGTCGAGGCGTTCGCGCTCGAAAATGCCTGCCGATTGCTGAGCCACCAGATACCCGACGGCGGCATCGGCCAGTCGGTGGCCGTCGTCGATATCGGTGCCTCGTCGACGACCTTCAGCGTGCTGCAGGACCTCAAGGTTATCTACACGCGCGATTTCAACTTCGGCGGCCAGCAGCTGACCGAGGAGATCATGCGCACCTACGGCCTGTCGATGGAAGATGCGGGCCGCGCCAAGAAGCAGGGCGGCTTGCCGTCGAACTACCAGCCCGAGGTTCTCGAGCCGTTTATCGACGACATGACCCAGCAGGTCAGCCGTTCGCTGCAGTTTTACCTGGCCTCGGGCGGCGGTCGCGAACAGCCGGACATGATCCTCGTCTGCGGCGGTTGTGCGAATATCCCGGGTATCGCGGACGTCATTTCGAGCCGCGTGGGCATTCCGACCGAAGTCGGCGATCCGCTCGGGCAGATGAAGATTTCTTCCAAGGCAAAATCACAGGGCGTGCACAAAGATGCGACAGCACTTCTCACTGCCTGCGGCCTCGCACTCAGGAGTTTTGACTGATGCCTAGTATTAACCTACTCCCCTGGCGCGAGGCGGAACGGAAAAAACGCCAACGAGATTTCGGCGTTGCAACCGGTGGCGCCGTCGTCGCTGGCATTGCCGTCGTCATGCTCACACTCCTTGCGTACAACCAGATGATCTCGGGCCAGGAGTCGCGCAACGATCGTCTCACGGCCGAGATCATGGAGCTCGAAAAGAGCATCGAGGAGATCGACGGCCTCGAACGGCAGAAGGAACGGCTCCTGGCGCGCATGGAGATCATCGAGCAGCTGCAGAAGAGCCGCCCGGAAATCGTCCACCTGTTCGACGAAATGGTGCGCCAGCTGCCCGAGGGCGTGTATCTCACCGGCATGAAACAGACGGGCGCACGCGTCGAGATCCGCGGCGTTGCCCAGTCGAGCACGCGCGTATCGGCGCTGATGCGCCAGATCGATTCGTCCGAATGGATGGGCGACCCCGAAGTCGAGCGCGTAGAGACGAAACAGTCCGGTAACTCGCGCCAGTCCGAATTCGTGGTGTACCTGAAGCAGATGCGTGAAGGTTCCGAGGAGGATATGGAATGAACCTCATTGAAGAACTCCAGAGCCTGGACGCGAACGATGTCGGTCGCTGGCCTCTGCCGTTCCGCATCGCGGTCATCGTGATCGTATTCGTCGTGGTCACGGGCCTCGGCATCTACTGGTTCATCGTCAAGGACAAAGCCCCGCAACTCGAGCGCGCCCAGAGCGAAGAACAGGAATTGCGCCTGACCTTCGAAAACAAGCAGCGCAAGGCGGCCAACTATGACGCCTACAAGGCGCAGCTGTCACAGATCGAACAATCATTCGGCACGATGCTGCGGCAACTGCCGGGTGAGACCGAAATCCCGAGCCTGATCGTCGACATCTCGCAGACGGGCCTCGCGGCCGGACTGCAGGAGAAGCTGTTCGTGCCGCAGGCGGAAATCCCGCGCGACTTCTACGCCGAGAAGCCGATCAAGATTCGCCTGGCCGGCGGCTATCACGAGATCGGCAACTTCGTCAGCGGTATCGCGGCGCTGCCCCGAATCGTGACGCTCCACGACATCAACATCACGCCGGAAGACCAGGACAGCTACGACAACCTGAGTATGGAAGTCACGGCCAAAACCTACCGCTACATTGACGAGGAGGCAGAGTGATCATGCGTGTATTCACCAAGCATGGCCTGGTATTGATCCTGGCACTCGGCCTCGCGGCATGCGGCGGCGACATGGACGACCTGGACCAGTACATCAACGAGGTCAAGGCGCGTCCCGGCGGCCGCATCGATCCGCTTCCGGAGATCACGCCTTACGAGATATTCACCTACGTTGCCGATGCGCAGGGACTGCGCTCGCCGTTCGTACCGGACACGCCGCAGTCGGCCGGTTCCGCGGCCGGTGGCACGCGCCCCGATCCCCGTCGGAGTCGCGAGTACCTCGAGAGTTTCCCGCTGGACACGCTCGGCATGGTCGGCACCTTGTATATCGGTGAGACGATGTACGGACTCGTACAAACCGCAGACGGTCTGATTCACCGCGTCGTACCGGGCAACTACTTGGGCCAGAACGACGGACGGATCACGGATATTTCGGAATCAGAAATCACACTCGTGGAAATTATTTCTGACGGTATCGGCGGCTACATCGAACGTGATGCTGCCATAGGTCTATCGGACTGACGCCTGAATGGAACTGGGAGTAATGGGAATGATGCTCAAAACGAAACGGACGGCCGGACATCGCATAGCGACGTTCGCCGCAGTGGCACAGGCAGCGCTGCTGCTTTTCTGGGGTGCTGTCGCAAGCGCCCAGGAAGGTAATACGCTGCAGGACATTCAGGTACAGAGCCTGCCCGGCGACCGCGTCGAGCTGAAGCTGATCATGAGCGACACAGCTCCGGAACCGCTCGATTTCACGATCGAGAACCCGGCGCGGATCGCCCTCGATCTGCCGGGCACGACCCTCGGACTGTCGTCGCGTCGCCGCGACGTCAACATGGGGCCGCTCGATACGGTGCTGACGGCAGAGGCCAATGGCCGCACGCGGGTCGTGCTGAATCTGGGCACGATGGTCGAATACGAAACCCGTCGCAGTGGAAACACGGTAATCGTCACGCTCGGTGACGGCGACAGCTACAGCGCAGGTACCACCCAGTTCGCCAGCGCGCCGTCGTCTGATTCCCGTTCCTATGCGGCACCGGGCAGCCGCGCCATTTCGTCCGTCGATTTCCGTCGCACGCGCGATGGCGGCGGTCGCGTCATCGTCAACCTGACCGACCCGTCTACGCCGGTCGACATCCGCCAGGAAGGCGGCCGTGTCGTGGCCGTGTTCAAGGATACGAGCCTGCCGGCGGAACTGATGCGCCGTCTCGACGTCAACGACTTCGCAACGCCGGTCACGACCGTCGACGCGCTGCGCACGAACATGGACACGCGCATCGTAATCTCTGCCAACGGCAAGTATGAGCAGCTTGCCTACCAGTCGGACAACGAGTTCGCGATCGAGATCAACCCGGCGGCGGAGACGGCCGACCCCGAGTCGAGCCTGTTCTCGGAGACCAAGGAATACGAAGGCCAGCGCCTGACATTGAACTTCCAGGATATCGAGACGCGCGCCGTGCTTCAGTTGCTCGCGGAAACGTCGGGCAAGAACATCGTGGTCTCGGACACGGTGCAGGGCAACGTAACGCTGCGCCTGCGCAACGTGCCGTGGGACCAGGCCCTCGACATCGTGATGACGACGAAGGGCCTCGACATGCGCCAGAACGGCAACGTCATCATGGTGGCGCCGGCCGAAGAAATCGCGGCGCGTGAAACCGCGGATCTCGAGGCACAGCTCGCGATTGCCGAGCTCGAGCCGACTTACTCGGAGTTCCTGCAGGTCAACTACGCAAAAGCCGCGGATCTCGCGGGCTTGATTTCCGGGACGGGCGAAGGTTCCATGCTGTCCGAACGCGGTAGCATCGCCGTCGACGATCGCACCAACACGCTGCTCATTCAGGACACGGCCGAGCGCCTGCAGGACATCCGCCGCATGGTGCGCACACTGGATATCCCGATCAAGCAGGTGCTGATCGAGTCGCGCATCGTCATCGTCAACGATGACTTCAGCCGCGATATCGGCATTCGCTTCGGCGTGACCGGCGACGACATCTCGACGGACAATATCGTCGTCGCCACCGGCACCGGCGAGGGCGCCAACAACTACCTCTCGTCGATCGTCGACGCGATCAACCAGAACGACCCGACGTTGATTCAGTATCCGTTGCTGCAGAATCGCTACAACGTCAACGTGCCCATCTCGACTCCGGCCGGGCGTTTCGCGCTGGCGGTGCTCGGAGAGGACTATCTCGTCGATCTCGAGCTGACGGCCCTCGAAGCCGAAGGACGCGGCGAGATCGTGTCGACGCCGCGCGTCATCACCGCGAACCAGAAGGAGGCGTCGATCAAGCAGGGTGTCGAGATTCCTTACCAGCAGTCGGCATCGTCCGGCGCCACGACGATCCAGTTCAAGGAAGCGGTTCTCGAGCTGACGGTGACACCGCAGATCACGCCCGACAACAACATCATCATGGATCTGATGGTCAGCAAGGATAACGTCGGCGAGATCATCTCGACGGGCGGCCTCGGAGGCACCGTGCCGAGCATCGATACGCGTTCGGTCGAAACCCAGGTGCTCGTCAAGGATGGCCAGACGGTGGTGCTCGGCGGCATTTACGAAACCGAGCGCCGCGAGACGATCAACAAGGTGCCGTTCCTCGG
>JBFJQO010000011.1:0-18715 GCA_041616535.1 Woeseiaceae bacterium
CGCCCGGACTCGAAGAACTCGAAGCGCTGTTCCCCGACGCCGAGGTTCGGCTGGCCAACGACATTTTGCCGAAAAGTGTCGGCCGGATCATCGCGTCGCCCGGTGTGCCAGACAGCCATCCGTTGTTGATGAAGGCACGCAGGAAAGGGATCGAGGTCGTTTCCGACATCGAGCTGTTCGCGCGCGAGGCCGACAAGCCATTCGTCGCAATCACGGGATCCAACGGCAAGAGCACGGTGACGACACTCGTGTACCTGATGTGCCGCGCCGACGGCCGCGACGCCCTGGCCGGCGGGAATCTCGGCGAGCCGGCGCTCGACCTGCTGGCTGCGGACAAGCCCGAGATTTACGTGCTCGAGCTGTCGAGTTTTCAGTTGCAGCGCACCGCAACTCTGCCGGCCGCAGTGGCCGTGCTGCTCAACGTGTCGCCCGATCATCTCGACTGGCACGCCGACGAAGCCGAATACCGCGCCGCGAAGTACCGCGTCTTCGACGAGGCCGACGCGGCGGTCATCAATCGTGCCGACGACGTATCCGCCGAGCGTGCCGCACGCTGCGGCCGCGTCGTCAGCTTCGGACTCGACGCGCCCGAAGAGGGGCAGTACGGCGTCCGCGAGGACGAGGGCGAACGTTACCTGGCTTGCGGCGATGCCCTGCTGCTCGCCGTACGCGACCTCGGCCTGTTCGGTGTACACAACCAGCTCAACGCGCTTGCAGCCCTGGCGGCCGGTGACCTGCTGGGTCTCGATACCGGCGCCATGCTGCAGGTACTGGTCGAATTCCCGGGGCTGCCGCACCGCATGCAATTCGTCGCGCGTATCGGTGCCGTCGACTACGTCAACGATTCCAAGGCGACCAACGTGGCCGCCGCGGTCGCGTCAATCGACTCGGTCGGAGGGACGCTCGTACTGATCGCGGGCGGTGACGGCAAGGGTGGTGACTTCAGCGCGCTCGCAGAGGCGGTCGAGGGCAAGTTGCGCGGCGCCGTACTCATCGGCAAGGACGCGGAAAAGATCGCGCGCGCACTCGACACGGTCATGCCCGTGCATTTTGCCGAGAACATGGAGTCGGCGGTGCACATGGCGGCAGCCTGCGCCGAGTCCGACGACACGGTGTTGCTGGCGCCGGCCTGCGCGAGTCTCGACCAATACGACAACTACATGGCGCGCGGCGATGCTTTTGTCGCGGCAGTGGAGGGCCTGAGACGATGACGGCGGCAACCCAGCAAGCGACGTTCCCGTTCCCGGCGCGCCTCAAGACCGAGCTGAAGCTCGATCCCGTGCTGCTGGCCATCGTGTGCTCCCTGCTGCTGGGCGGGTTCGTGATCCTCGCTTCTGCGTCGATCTCGATCTCGGACAACCTAGCCGGCAACCCGTTTTACTACGTGCAGCGGCAGCTGCTTGCCTTGGCGCTCGGTATCGTCGCGGGCGGCATCTGCCTGTTCATCCCGATGCAGGTCTGGCAGAAGCTCGGGCCGTTGATGTTGCTGCTCGGGCTCGCCCTGCTCGTCGTCGTGCTTGTGCCGGGCATCGGCTACGAGGTCAACGGCGCACGCCGCTGGGTGCGCGTCGGCGTCATAAACCTGCAGGTGTCCGAGCCGGCGCGCCTGTGTTTCCTGATGTACCTGGCGGGTTACCTCGTGCGCCGTAACAAGGAACTCCGCGAAAGCTTCACCGGGTTCCTGTGGCCAATGCTCGTCCTGACGCTGGGCTGCGCACTGTTGCTCAAGGAGCCCGATTTCGGCGCTGCGATCGTCCTGCTCGCGACGGCACTCGCAATGCTGTTCATCGGCGGGGCTCGATTCCGCGATTTCGCCGTGTTCTTCGGCGCCGCCATCATGGCCATGGTCGCGCTCGCCATTACGTCGCCGTATCGCCTGAAACGCCTGACCGGCTTTGTCGACCCGTGGTCCGACCCCTACGATTCGGGTTTCCAGCTCACGCAATCGCTGATCGCAATCGGCCGCGGCGAGTGGTTCGGTGTCGGTCTCGGCGACAGCGTGCAGAAGCTTTTCTACCTGCCCGAAGCTCATACCGATTTCGTCTTCGCCGTGTTCGCCGAAGAATTCGGCCTGCTCGGCTCGCTCCTCCTGATCGCGCTTTTTTTGGCACTCCTCTGGCGCATCCTCAGGCTCGGCATTCGTGCACACGATGCCGAGCGTTTTTTCGAAGCCTATATGGCCATCGGCCTCGGTACGTGGCTGGGCCTGCAGGCATTCATCAATATCGGGGTCAACATGGGCCTGTTGCCGACCAAGGGCCTGACATTGCCGTTGATCAGCTACGGGCGCAGCAGCCTGATCGTCACGTTGGTCGGCATCGGCCTGTTGCTCCGCATTCATCACGAGCTTGCCGTCGACGCGAAGCCCGTCAATCGCAAGCGAGGTCGCAGGAAGCAATGAGCGCGCGACCCGACAATCGGCCAATTCTGATCATGGCGGGCGGCACCGGCGGCCACGTCTACCCCGCGCTGGCCGTCGCTCGCGCGCTGCAGGCCAGCTCGCGCGACGTCGTCTGGCTCGGCACGCATCGCGGCCTCGAGTCGCGCATTGTGCCGGCGGCAGGTATCGACATCGAGTGGATCAGCGTCAAGGGCCTGCGCCGCAAGGGGGCACTCGCGATGCTGATCGCGCCGTTCCAGCTCGGCTGGGCGTTACTGCAGTCGCTCGCCGTCATCTTTCGTCGCCGTCCCGCGGCGGTGCTCGGCATGGGTGGCTTCGCCAGCGGGCCGGGCGGTGTCGCCGCCTGGCTGACACGCCGGCCGCTCGTGATCCACGAGCAGAATGCCGCTGCGGGCATGACCAATCGTCTTCTGGCGCGTCTTGCCCGGGTTGTGCTGCAAGCCTTCCCGGGCAGTTTTAATTCCGATGCCGCGGTACAGACCGTCGGTAACCCCGTCCGCGAGGACATCGCGGCCGTGCCGCCGCCGCACGAGCGCTATGCAGTTCGCCAGGGCAGGCTGCGGGTCCTCGTGCTCGGCGGCAGCCAGGGTGCGCTCGCGCTCAATCGCACCGTGCCGGCAGCGCTCGCGATGCTCGATCAGGACGTGCGTCCCGTCGTGCGCCACCAGTGCGGCGAACGCACGTTCGAGATCGCGCGTGCCGCCTACGCCGAGCATGACGTGGATGTCGAGCTCACGCCTTACATCGAGGACATTGCCGAAGCCTACGCCTGGGCCGACCTCGTGATATGCCGTGCCGGCGCATTGACGGTGGCCGAACTCTGCGCGGTCGGCGTACCGGCACTGTTCGTGCCGTATCCCGGGGCCGTCGATGATCACCAGACCGCCAATGCGCGGCCGATGGCCGAGGCCGGTGCGGCACTGATCATCCCCGAGCGCGAATTGACGCCGGGCCGGCTGGCCGAGCTGTTGCGCGACTGGCTGCAGTCGCGCGCCACGCTGCAGGAGCGGGCCATCCGTGCTCGCGGTCTCGCGCGGCCGGACGCATTGCAGCGCATCACCGAGATCTGCCTCGAGCAAGCGGGAGCTTTCGCATGATCAAGAGAATGCGCCGAATCCACTGCGTGCACTTTGTCGGCATCGGCGGTTCGGGCATGTCGGGCATCGCCGAAGTGATGCTGAGTCTGGGTTACGCCGTCCAGGGCTCGGACCTCAAACCGAACAAACAGACACGGCGCCTCGAGGCCCAGGGCGCTACCGTCTTCATCGGCCACGCTGCGGAGCACATACAGGATGCCGATGCCGTAGTCGTTTCCAGCGCGGTCGATGAAACCAATCCCGAAGTCGCGGCGGCCCGCGAACAGCTCATGCCCGTCGTCAGCCGGGCGGAGATGCTCGCCGAACTCATGCGCTTCCGCTATTCGATCGCCGTCGCGGGGACGCACGGCAAGACGACGACGACAAGCCTCGTCGCAAGCGTCCTCGCCGAGGGTGGCCTCGACCCGACCTTCGTCATCGGCGGGCGCCTGAAGAGCGCCGACGCCAACGCGCGCCTCGGCGAGGGCGACTACCTCGTGGCCGAAGCCGACGAGAGCGATGCCTCGTTCGTGCACCTGAAGCCGATGCTGTCAATCGTCACGAACATCGATGCTGATCATATGTCGACCTACGACGGCGACATCGAGAAGCTCAAGGCGGGCTTCCTGGAATTCCTGCACAACCTGCCGTTTTACGGACTTGCCGTCGTCTGCGCGGACGACCCGGGTGTGCGCGACATCCTGGGCGAGATCGGCCGCTCGGTGACGACCTACGGTGTCAACGAAGACGCCGATATCCGCGCCGTGAACGTCGAGTTCACGGAAAACGTCACCGAATTCGATGTCGTTCGTTCGAGCAAGGCACAGGAAGAGCTCGGCGATACGCAGAGCGTGCAACAGATGCTGCATGTCAAGCTGCGGCTGCCGGGGATCCACAATGTCAAGAACGCGCTGGCCGCCATCGCCGTCGCCGACGAGCTGCGCATCGGCGACAACGCCGTGGTCGCGGCGCTCGAGAAGTTCGAGGGCATCGATCGCCGCTTCCAGAATCTCGGCGACGTACGCATCAAGACGGGCACCGTTACGATCATCGACGACTACGGCCACCACCCGACGGAGGTGGCCGCGACCCTCGCCGCCGCGAAAGCAGGTTACCCGGACCGGCGCGTCGTCCTCGTCTTCCAGCCACATCGTTACTCGCGCACACGCGACCTCATGGACGACTTCGCGACCGTGCTGTCGGACGCGGACGCTCTCGTGCTGCTCGACGTCTACGCAGCCGGCGAAGAACCGATAGCCGGGGCTGACGGCCGGACCATGGCGCGCGCGATCCGTACGCGCGGTGTCGTGGATCCCGTGTTCGTGGAGAAACTCGACGATCTTGCCGAGGTGCTCGAGGACGTCCTTGACGACGGCGACCTCGTCCTCACGATGGGTGCGGGCGACATCGGCGCCTACGCGCAGTCGCTGCCCGAGCGTCTCGGCCACGGCCCGTCACTGAAGGCGCATACATGATGGCTCTCGCGAGAGACATGCGGGTTCAGGGCGAGCTTCGCTACGACGAAGCGATGAGCCGGCATACGTCCTGGCGTGTCGGCGGGCCGGCCGAAGTGTTTTTTGTGCCGGCCAGTGTCGACGATCTGTCTGCGTTCCTGGCCGGACTCGATCGAGACACACCCGTTTTCTGGCTCGGCGTCGGCAGCAACCTGCTCATACGCGACGGCGGTATCCGGGGCGTCACGATTTCGGCATCGAAGGCACTGCGCGACCTCGAACGCATCGACAAGTACTCGGTGCGTGCCGGCGCAGGACTGCCCTGCACGCAGCTCGCGCGACAGTGCATTCGCTGGGGACTCGGGCCGTCCGAGTTCTTTGCGGGCATCCCCGGGACGGTCGGTGGAGCGCTGGCGATGAATGCGGGCGCTCACGGCAGCGAAACCTGGGACCGCGTCGCGTCGGTGCGCACGATCGACCGCGGCGGCGAGGTGCACGAACGCGCGCCGGCCGAATACTCGGTGGGCTACCGCAGCGTCACCGGGCCGGCGTCCGAGTGGTTTCTCGAAGGAACGTTCCGTTTCGTGCCGGGTGTCGAACCGAGCATGGAGACGATGAAAGCCATGCTCGAGCGGCGCAAGACGACGCAGCCGCTCGGCCTGCCGAGCTGCGGCTCGGTGTTCCGCAATCCGCCGGGCGACTACGCCGCGCGCCTGATCGAAGTGGCCGGCCTCAAGGGTTACCGCATCGGCGGCGCCGAGGTGTCGGAGAAACACGCGAACTTCATCATCAATACGGGCGACGCGACCGCCACCGACGTCGAAGAACTGATCGAGCACGTGCGCCAGACGGTCGCGGACGTGCACGGCGTCGAGCTCGTTCACGAAGTCCGCATCGTCGGCGAGGTGCCCGCATGAGCGCGCTCATCGACCGACGCCACGTCATCTCCGGCGCCGCCGAGTTCGGCCGCGTCGCGGTGCTGCTAGGCGGCCACTCGAGTGAACGCGAAGTTTCCCTCGATACGGGCGCGGCCGTGCTGGCCGCGCTGCAGCGGCGCGGCGTCGATGCACATGCCTGGGACCCGGCCGAGCAGCCGATGACGGACTTTGCCGCCGCGGGCTTCGACCGGGTGTGGATCGCATTGCATGGCCCGGGCGGCGAAGACGGCGCGCTGCAGGGCTTCCTGGAGTGGATCGACATCCCCTACACGGGCAGCGGCGTCATGGCGTCGGCCGTCGCGATGGACAAGGTCCGTTCCAAGCACCTGTTCCGCGCCGCCAGCATCCCGACACCCGACTACGCCGTCGCGTCGAATCGCGAGGAGGCCTCGGTCGCGGCGGAGCGGCTGGGCTTCCCGCTGATCGTCAAGCCGTCGGGCCAGGGCTCGAGCGTCGGCATGTCGAAGATCTTCGAGCGTAACGAACTCAATGCGGCGGTCGACACGGCGCTCGCGTACGGCGACGTCGTGCTGCTCGAGACCTGTATCACGGGCGACGAATTCACGGTCGCTGTGTTGCAGGGCCGGGCGCTGCCGACCATTCGCATCGTGACGCCGCGCGTGTTCTACGACTACCGCGCCAAGTACGAATCCGATCGCACCGAGTACATCTGCCCCGGCACGCAAAGCAGCGATGCGGAAGCCGTGTACGCCGAGATCGCCGTCGCGGCATTCGCGGAGCTCGGCTGCAGTGGCTGGGGACGTGTCGATTTCATGACCGGACCCGACGGGCAGCCGCTCGTGCTCGAGGTCAACACCGTGCCCGGCATGACCAGCCACAGCCTCGTGCCGATGGCGGCCAAACGGGACGGCATCGATTTCGACGAGTTGTGCTGGCGCATCCTCGAGACGAGCTTTACGGCCGGTATGCGAGCTTCCGTGGCGGAGGCGGCAGTCAATGGCGCGTAAACAGGCCAGGCGTCGCAAACAGAAAAAGGCACCGGTCTTCCGTATGCCAAGGATCCGCATGGGCAGCATCGTCGCGCCGCTCGCGGCAGTCGGCATCATCGTCGCAACCTACCACCTGACGATCGCAATGCTCGACCGGACGATCTCGTCGATCGAGATCAGCGGACCGTTCCAGCGCGTAACGGCGCTGCAGATCGAGGAGGCGATCAGCGACGAGGTCGACAAGGGCTTTATCGGTGCCGACCTCGACAATATCCGGACGCTGATCGTGGCCATGCCCTGGATCGACCAGGCCCGGGTCGCGCGCCGCTGGCCGAGCCGTCTCGCGATCACGGTGACCGAGCAGGTGCCGGCTGCGATCTGGGGCGAGCGCGGTCTGCTCAACACGCACGGTGACCTGTTCGTGAACGATGCGCGCCACATCCCGGCCGAGCTGCCGCGCCTGAGCGGGCCGGACGAAAGCTCGGCACGCGTGGCGAAGCGCTATCTCGCCGTCCGCGACCGGCTGATCCCGGTCGGCCTCGACCTCAGGAGCGTGCACCTCGACGCGCGCGGCTCGTGGCAGATGACGTTGGGTAATGGCATCGAAGTACGCCTCGGGCGCCGCGACGTCGATTCCCGAACGGACCTGTTCCTCGGTGTCGTCGCCGACATCATTACCGGCCGTGCCGCCGATATCGACTATGTCGACATGCGCTACGGCAACGGTTTCACGATCGGGTGGAAAAGCGGTTCGCAGACGCCGGTCGCGCAGCCGCAAGAAGGCGGGCGCAAGCTGCTCGCTTCCAGGGGAAAGGAGTGAATGTCCAAGCGACCTGAAAACCTGATTGTCGGACTCGACATCGGCACGTCGAAAGTCGTGGCGATCGTCGGCGAAGTCAACGAGGACGGGCGGATCGAAGTCGTCGGCATCGGCTATCATCCGTCGCGCGGCCTCAAGAAAGGCGTCGTCGTGAACATCGAGTCCACGGTGCACTCGATCCAGCGCGCCGTCGAGGAAGCCGAACTCATGGCGGGCTGCGATATCCACTCGGTCTACACGGGCATCGCGGGCAGCCACGTGCGCAGCCTGAACTCGCACGGCATCGTTGCGATCCGGGATTCCGAAGTCAGCGCCAGCGACGTCGACCGCGTCATCGACGCCGCGCGCGCGGTCGCGATCCCGGCCGATCAGAAGATCCTGCACATCCTGCCGCAGGAGTTCCTGATCGACAGTCATGAAGGCATTCGCGAGCCGATCGGCATGTCGGGCGTGCGCCTCGAAGCCAAGGTGCACATGGTCACGGGCGCCGAAAGCGCCGCGCAGAACATCGTCAAGTGTGTGAAACGCTGCGGTCTCGAAGTCGACGACATCGTGCTCGAGCAGCTTGCCTCGAGTTACGCCGTGCTAACCGACGACGAGAAAGAGCTCGGCTCGTGCCTCGTCGATATCGGCGGTGGCACGACCGACATCGCGGTATTCCTCGGTGGCGCGATCCAGCACACGGCCGTGATCCCGATCGCGGGCGACCAGGTGACGAACGACATCGCCGTGTCGATGCGCACGCCGACACAGTACGCCGAGGAGATCAAGATCAAGTACGCGTGCGCGCTGTCGCAACTCGCCAACCCCGACGAGACGATCGAAGTGCCGAGTGTGGGCGACCGCCCGCCGCGGCGGCTGGCCCGGCAGACGCTCGCCGAAATCGTCGAGCCCCGTTTCGAAGAACTGTTCGGACTGGTTCGCGATGAACTCCGCCGCAGCGGCTTCGAAGAGCTGATCGCCGCCGGCGTTGTCATCACGGGGGGCAGCGCCAAGATGGAGGGCGCAGTGGAACTCGCCGAAGAGGTGTTCCACATGCCGGTTCGCCTCGGCGCGCCGCAGTACGTCGAAGGCCTCATGGATGTCGTGCGCAACCCGATCCACGCAACGGGCGTCGGCCTGTTGCTCTACGGCTACGAGAACCTGACCCGGCGCGACCGCCGTTCAACCCCGATCGGCGGCAGCATGGGCGAGGTATGGGAACGCATGAAGAGCTGGTTCCAGGGACATTTTTAGGCTCGTTCATTATTTAAGAGGGGTTGAGTGAGTGCCCCACAGGGAAATGCAACACAGCGGAGGAAGACTCAATGTTTGAACTAATGGATGCGCACAGCCAGAGCGCAGTGATTAAAGTCATTGGTGTCGGCGGCGGCGGCGGTAACGCCGTCAGCCACATGGTCGATACCGGTATCGAGGGCGTCGATTTTATCTGCGCGAACACGGATTCGCAGGCGCTCAAGGGATCGCGCGTGCGAACCTCGTTGCAGATCGGCTGCAACATCACCAAGGGGCTCGGTGCCGGCTCGGACCCGGACATCGGGCGCCAGGCCGCGATGGAAGATCGCGACCGGATCCACGAGGTGATCGAGGGCGCGGACATGCTGTTCATTACGGCCGGCATGGGCGGCGGCACCGGAACGGGCGCGGCGCCCATCGTCGCACAGGTCGCCAAGGAGCTCGGCATCCTGACCGTCGCCGTCGTGACCAAGCCGTTCCTGATGGAAGGCGGCAAGCGCATGCAGATCGCCGAGCACGGCATCGGCGAACTCGGCAAGTTCGTCGACTCGCTGATCACGATCCCGAATGAAAAACTGCTGACCGTTCTCGGCGGCGAAACGACGCTGCTCGACGCGTTCCGTTCGGCCAACCAGGTGCTGCAGGGCGCGGTGCAGGGCATCGCCGAACTGATCACGCGGCCCGGTCTCATCAACGTCGACTTTGCCGACGTCCGGACCGTGATGTCCGAAATGGGCATGGCGATGATGGGCACCGGCGTCTCGCAGGGCGAGGATCGCGCGCGCGAGGCTGCCGAGGCCGCCGTCTCGAGCCCGCTGCTCGAGGACATCAACCTGGCCGGCGCCAACGGCATTCTCGTC
This sequence comes from Woeseiaceae bacterium, assembly GCA_041616535.1. Taxonomy (GTDB): domain Bacteria; phylum Pseudomonadota; class Gammaproteobacteria; order Steroidobacterales; family Woeseiaceae; genus UBA1847. The sequence goes on from JBFJQO010000011.1 coordinate 9,736, forward strand.
AACGTCACGGCAGGCATGGACCTGTCGATCGGTGAGTTCCAGGAGGTCGGCGCGACGGTCAAGGAATTCGCCTCGGACGATGCCACGGTCGTCGTCGGTACCGTGATCGATCCCGACATGACCGATCGCATCCGGGTCACGGTCGTCGCGACGGGGCTCGGCCAGCACGCAGCTAGCGCCGAATCGCCGATGCGCATCGTGCGCCGCGCGCAGGCGCAGGCGCAGGCCGAACCGAACTACCACACGCTCGACAAGCCGACGGTGCAAAGAAAGCGGGCAGTGGGCGACGGTCTCGGCGAAGCCGGCCTGCAGGAAGAGCTGCTCGACATCCCGGCTTTCCTGCGCCGCCAGGCTGACTAGTGCATGAACGGCACGGTGCCGCGCAGCGCATGAACGTGCGATAGCGCGGCCTGGCAAGCGGCCGAGGGGAGTCGCGCGCCCGCGGTGCACTCACTCACCGTCGGGCATCACCTCCGCTGAGCCGGCCCGGGTAACCGGGCCGGCCGACTCCCATCCCGGCCATGGCGCAATCTCAGCCGGAATGGAGTCCGTTACGCTAAGCATCTAATTCTTGTGGAGTTTTTCTCGTGTGTGCTAATCTTGCGCGCGACATGCTCAGACAACGTACGCTCAAGACCACGATCCGGGCGACCGGCGTCGGCCTCCATTCGGGCGAGAAGGTTTTCATGACGCTGAGACCCGCCGCCGAAAACGCCGGAATCACCTTCCGGCGCGTGGATCTCGATCATCCGGTCGACATCCCCGCCGACCCGAAGCTGGTCGGAGAGACGATGCTGGGCACGACCCTGGTCAAAGACGGCGTCAAGGTGGCGACCGTCGAGCACCTGATGTCCGCACTCGCCGGCCTCGGCATCGACAACATCTGCGTCGACCTGTCGGCCTCCGAGGTGCCGATCATGGACGGCAGCGCAGGGCCGTTCGTATTCCTGTTGCAGTCGGCCGGTATCGAGGAACAGAACGCCGCGAAGAAGTTCATTCGTGTCAAAAAGAAAGTGCGTGTCGAAGACGGTGACAAGTGGGCCGAGCTCGTGCCGTTCAACGGCTTCAAGGTCAACTTCGAGGTGTTCTTCAACCACCCTGTATTCAACAAGCTGTCGCAGCAGGCGACGATCGACTTTTCATCGACGTCGTTCCTCAAGGAAGTCAGCCGCGCGCGGACATTCTGTTTCCTGCGCGACGTCGAGGCGCTGCGCGAGCGTAACCTGACACTCGGGGGCAGCATGGACAACGCCATCGTCCTCGACGACTACCGCATTCTCAACGAAGACGGGTTGCGCTACTCGAACGAATTCGTCATCCACAAGATCCTCGATGCCATCGGCGATGCCTACCTGCTGGGGCACAGCCTCATCGGCGAACTGCGGGCTTACAAGTCCGGGCACGACCTCAATAACAAATTGCTCCGGGCCATGCTCGATGACGAGTCGGCCTGGGAGATGGTGACATTCAAGGACTCCCGTAAGGCGCCGATTTCCTACGCCACGCCGGCGTACGCCTGAGCAGTTTGTCCAACGCGACACAGAGACTGACGTTTCGCCCCGACATCCAGGGGTTGCGCGCGATCGCGGTCGCGCTCGTCGTGCTTGCGCACGCCGGGGTTGCAGGGCTCGAAGGCGGATTCATCGGCGTTGATGTCTTTTTCGTCCTGTCCGGATACCTGATCACGGGGCTGCTCATCGAGGAGCGCCTTGCGACCGGGACGGTCCGCTACGGGCAGTTCCTCGCACGGCGCCTGCGGCGGCTGTTACCGGCGATGCTGACCATGCTGCTCCTGGTCCTGCTCGTCGCATCGATCGTGCTCACCGCGTTCGAAATGCGTATGCAGGCGCGGTCGTTCCCTTACGCCGCGGCCTGGATCAGCAATTTCTTCTTCACGTTCGCAGACTGGGATTACTTCAAGGCGCTGCAGGACGACGACCTCTTCCTGCACACATGGTCGCTCGGCGTCGAGGAACAGTTCTACCTGATGTGGCCCTGGCTGGTACTCGTGCTGGCCGGTATCAAGGCGTCCGCGCCAGGACGCGCGGCACTTGGCCGGGCCATCGTCGCAGCGTTCTCCGTTATCGCCGTCGCGAGCTTCGCGATCTGCGTGTTGCTGACAGACAAGATGTCGAATCTCGCGTTCTACATGATGCCGGCGCGCATTTGGCAGTTTGCGCTCGGTGCAATCGTGTACGTCGGCATGCACCTCGCGGCGCATCCGGCCGGGCCGCTCGCAGCACGCGGCGCCCGGTTGTGGGGACTGGCATCCGGGGCCGTCGGCGCAGGGCTGGTATTCGGCAGCGCGACGCTGCTGCACGGGCAGATCGGTTATCCGGGCTGGTACGCGCTGGCGCCGTCGGTCGGGGCTGCCCTCCTGATCGCGAGCGGTACGCTCGACGAACGCAACGCGATCGTGGGCGCGCTCAGCTCCCGCCCGATGGTGTGGATCGGCGACCGGTCTTATTCGATTTACCTCTGGCACTGGCCCGTCCTGATCGTCGGCGGCGCGCTCGGCGTGGTGAACTCGATGCAGGGACTGGCCGGACTCGTGTTGTTGACGATCGTGCTCGCCGCGCTCAGCTACCGTTTCGTCGAATACCCGCTGTGGAAAGGGCGTTACCGGCATGCGGCGCCGCGGAGCGTCATGGTGACGGCAGTGTTGGCGATCGTTTTTTGCGTGTCCACGTTCGGTCTGCTCGAACGGCAGGTCTACGGTACGGGTGGGTCGATCGAGGTCAATCAGGACTACGACCCCCGCTACGACTGGGATCGCCGCGTGTATTCGGAGGGGCGGTTTTGCGATACCGGTCCCCGCGCGGCCCAGGTGATCCCGTGCGCGCTGGGCAATCGAGACGGCACGCGCCTCGCGATTCTCTTGGGAGACAGCATCGGCGCCCAGTGGTCGCCGCTGGTCTCGTCCCTGTTGTCGGACCCGAACTGGCAGGTTCTCGTGCTGACCAAGTCATCCTGCGCGATCGTTGACCGCGTGTGGTTTTACGACAAGGCGGGTGGCGACTACGTGGTCTGCGCTGAATGGCGCGACAATGTGCTCGACTACATCGACCTGGTCACGCCAGACATCGTGTTCGTGGGCAGCTCGTCGACCTACCGTTTCACGCGCAGTGACTGGGTTGACGGGACGGCAAGCATCCTCGATCGGCTGGCCGCCGCGGCCCGCCATGTCGTGCTCATTGCGGGAACGCCGGCGCTGTCCTTCGACGGCCCGAGTTGCCTCGAGGACCCGTGGCGCTTCTCGTTTCGACTCGTGGACGGGCGGCGCGAATGCGAGGAAACGCGTACCGGGAACGAGCCCGAGGAAGTAGCCGCCTACCTGACGGAGGCTGCGCGCGGCCACGACAACGTATTCGTTCTGGACCTGATCGACCTGGTTTGCCCCGACGCGCGCTGCGCCGCATCGACACCCGACGGCATCGCGGTATTCCGCGACAACCAGCACGTCACCGCGACGTTCGCGCGGTCGCTCGTGCCGGCGGTGCGGGAGCGCCTGGCCGGCCGGGGTCTCAACCAGAGCCGACCCGCACCCGGCAGCAGCTCACCGTAAGCCCGGCATCACGGGCCGCCGCAAGCAGTGTCTCGGTCTCGTAGCGCAGCCGGTTGGCCCAGGCCGACGAGGCCGCGACCACGACGAGTTCGCCGTTGTCGCGGAGGTTGGCGGCGAGAATGGCCCCCGCAAATTCGTCGGGCAGCGCTGCGCACAGACCGTGCGTGATCTCACCGAGCGCCTTTGCGCGCCGGACGATCGCGCCTAACTCCCCGCCAGCGCTGGGATTTAGCAAATTCTTGAGCTTCTCGGAGGCCATGAAAATGTGACGCAGTTGGCGCTTTTTCTCGCCTGGGTGCGACCTGTGTCGCCCCTTCGGCTCAGAACCTTGTAATAAAAACCGACATTATGCATATTGTCGCACACGAAAGGGCAAACCCGCCGCGAGGCGGGGACGCAAAACCACCGGCCCTGGCAAAGCAGACCAGGGCAGCGGGGCTACCGAAGTGAGCAGGGATTGCAAGAGCATAAAAACGCAAAGAAGCGGCCGTGGCCTTGACGTCGGCGGTACGCACACTTGCAGCAGATATCACGGTATGACTGCGGCGCAGTTGGGGCGCACTCTATGAATGTTGTAATTTTCGGCAAGGGGTTCGGAAAGCCCCGGCAAGTCAGCCTGTCCGGCCCGGTGGCCGGCCTTGCCGTATTGGTCATCGCCGCAATCGTCATGGGCGCCGGATTCCTCGGCGGCCACTGGTATTCGTCGGCCAATGGTTCCGGCGTCAGCACGAACGAACTCAGCGAGCTCGCCGGGCAGCTACGGGTGCAGCGCGACGACATCCAAGCCATTCGCCAGGGTAATGAAGACACGCTCGACGCGCTCGCAATCCGGATCGCGCAAATCAATGCGCGCATGATTCGCCTTGACGCCGTGGGCCGCCGCCTGACCGAGATGGCCGATATCGACGACAGCGAATTCAATTTCGACTCCGAACCGGCGCTGGGTGGCCCGGAAGAGCCGATGGCGGCCGGATCGAATGTGGCGGTGCCCGAGGTCGTCGAAGCGATGACGGCTCTCGGCTACCAGCTCGACAACCGCGAGGCCCAGCTCGGCGTGCTCGAGTCGGTCCTGATGAACCAGAACCTCAAGGATCGCGTCTATCCGCAGGGACGCCCGGTCAAGTCCGGCTGGCTGTCGTCCTACTTTGGCAAGCGGACGGATCCTTTCACGGGCAAGCCGGCCAATCACACGGGTATCGATTTTGCCGGCAAGCTCGGCGCCGAGATCGTCGCCGTCGCCGACGGTGTCGTCACGTGGTCGGGCGATCGCTACGGCTACGGCGTCATGGTCGAGATCAACCACGGCAACGGGTATGCGACGCGTTACGCACACAATTCGGAGAATCTCGTCGACGTTGGCGACGAGGTGAAGAAAGGGCAGGTCGTCGCCCTGATGGGCGAGACGGGCCGCGCGACGGGTCCGAACCTGCACTTCGAAGTCCTGCAGAACGGTCGCCGGGTCAACCCGGTCAAGTTCATCCGCGAATCCTCGAAGTAGCACCGCGAAATTCCCGCAGATCCTGATCGTCGGGCGGCTCCGGCCGCGAAACTTGTGTTCGCCGGATTCGCCCATAGATCGCGACACTACACATGAATTCGCCGTAGAATAGCGGCCTTTGTTTGACCGGGGAGCCCTGGGTGGCCAAATTCTTGACCCGCATCTTCGGCAGCCGCAACCAGCGCCTGCTGCGTCAGTATTCGACAGTCGTCAACAGGATCAACTCCCTCGAGGAAGGCCTGCAGGCCCTCGGCGACGGGGAACTGCGCGCCAGGACGGACGAATTCCGCCGGCGTTACGACGACGGCGAAACGCTCGACCAGCTCCTGCCCGAAGCCTTTGCCGTGGCCCGCGAGGCGTCCGTGCGCACGCTCGGGTTGCGGCCCTTCGACGTGCAGCTGATCGGCGGGATGGTGCTGCATGACGGCAACATCGCCGAGATGCGCACGGGTGAAGGTAAGACGCTGATGTCGACGCTGCCTGCCTATCTCAACGCGATCAGCGGCGACGGCGTGCATATCGTCACGGTCAACGAGTACCTGGCCCAGCGTGACGCCGACTGGATGCGCCCTATCTACGAGATACTCGGCCTGACGGTCGGTGTGTCGCGAGCCGGGCAGACCACCGAGGACAAGCGCGCAGCCTACGCGGCGGACATCACCTACGCAACGAACAACGAACTCGGTTTCGACTACCTGCGCGACAACCTGGCGTTCTCGATCGAGGACAAGGTGCAGCGCGGCCTCAATTTTGCCATCGTCGACGAGGTCGACTCGATCCTGATCGACGAGGCGAGGACGCCGCTGATCATCTCGGGGCCGGCCGAATCCAGCACGGAATTGTACGGTCAGATCAACAAGCTGATTCCGAAGCTGACGCCGCAGGAAGAAATCGGGGATCCGACGAACTACGACATCCCGTTCAATCGCGTCGTGCTCGCCGGGCACGGCAATGGCGAGCCGATGCCCCTCGACGAGGCGGTGGACCTGGCCGAGGCGAACGACGCCGACGTCGTGCTCGCCGACGGCAGCGAGAAACCGGCAAAGGCGCGACTGTTGCCGCGCGGCGACTTCACGCTGGACCTCAAGGCCAAGCAGGCGCACCTGACCGAGGAAGGCCACACGAAGGTCGAGCAGCTCATGGCGCGCTCAGGTCTGCTGCAGGAGGGCGAGAGCCTTTACGATGCAGGCAACATCCGCCTCCTGCACCACCTCAACGCGGCACTGCGCGCGCACTCGATCTACAAGCGCGACGTCGACTACGTCGTCAAGGACGGCGAAGTCGTGATCGTCGACGAGTTCACGGGACGCACGATGCCGGGACGTCGCTGGGGCGACGGCCTGCACCAGGCCGTCGAGGCTAAGGAGGGCGTGTCGATCCGCCAGGAGAACCAGACGGTCGCCTCGATCACGTTCCAGAACTACTTCCGCCTCTATCGCAACCTCTCCGGAATGACGGGCACCGCGGACACCGAGGCATTCGAATTCCAGCAGATCTACGGCCTCGAAGTCGTCGTGATCCCGACGCACAAGCCGATGATCCGCAACGACCAGCCCGATCTCGTCTACCTGACCGAAAAGGACAAGTTCGACGCGATCGTCGAGGACATCGTCGATTGCCAGGAACGCGGCCAACCGGTCCTCGTCGGCACGACCTCGATCGAGGCGTCGGAACTGCTGTCGAATTTCCTCAAGAAGAAGAAGATCAGGCACGAGGTGCTGAACGCCAAGCAGCACGAGCGCGAGGCGCTGATCGTGCAGAATGCCGGGCGCCCGGGCGCCGTGACGATCGCCACGAACATGGCCGGTCGCGGTACCGACATCGTCCTCGGCGGCAGCCTCGATGCGGCGCTGGCCGAGGGGAGCGACGAGTCGCAGAAAGAGGAAATCCGCGGGCAATGGCAGGAACGCCATAACCAGGTCGTCGAAGCGGGCGGTCTGCACATCGTCGGCACCGAGCGTCACGAGTCCCGCCGCATCGACAACCAACTCCGCGGGCGCTCGGGCCGTCAGGGCGATCCGGGCTCATCGCGCTTCTACCTGTCGATGGAAGATTCGCTGATGCGTATCTTCGGCGACCCCGAACGAACCAAGTCCCTGCTGGCGCGCGCCGGGATGCGCGAGGGCGAGGCGATCGAGAGCCGCCTGCTGACGCGCCAGATCGAGCGTGCGCAGCGCAAGGTGGAGGCGCACAACTTCGACATCCGCAAGAATCTGCTCGAGTATGACGACGTCGCCAACGACCAGCGCAAGGTCGTCTACGTCATGCGCAACGACCTGATGGAAGCCAGCGAAATCGAGGAGTCGATCGCGGCGATCCGCGACGAAGTCGTCGAGGGCACCGTGCAGCAACACATCCCGCCGGGCAGTCTCGACGAGCTATGGGACGCCGAAGGCCTGAGTCACGCACTCGAGGCCGAGTTCGGCGTGCGTGCCGACGTCCCGCGCTGGATTCGCGAGGATTCGACGCTGACGGCCGAGTCCATCGCCGAGCGCTGCATCGAAGAGGTCGGCAAGATGTACGAGAAGAAGGTCGGCGAGATCGGGCCCGAACTGATGCGCGGCGTCGAGAAGCAGATCATGCTGCGCCAGCTCGACTTCCACTGGAAGGAGCACCTTGCCGCAATGGATCACCTGCGCCAGGGTATCGGCCTGCGTTCGTATGCGCAGAAGAACCCCAAGCAGGAATACAAACGCGAAGCCTTCGACATGTTCGGCGAGATGATCGAACAGGTGAAGCACGACACGATCAGCATACTGTCGCGCATCCGCGTGCAGAGCGAAGAAGATCTCGTGGCCATGGAGGCCCGCCGCAAGCGTGCCGAGCAGATGAAATTCCAGCACGCCGAGGCGTCGGCGCTGGGCGGACCACCGTCCGGCGGCGGCCAGCCGGGCACGAGCCAGGCGCCGCAGCCGCCACCGCAAGCGCCGTTCGTGCGCGATACGCGCAAGGTCGGGCGTAACGAGCCGTGCCCGTGCGGGTCCGGCAAGAAGTACAAGCAGTGCCACGGTAGGCTCAACTGAGTCGGGACCCGCTTTGAATTACTTCAACGTAGCCGCGGGTATTCTCTGCGATGCCGAGGGCCGCATCCTGATCGCGGAACGTCTCGGTGGCGGACCGTTCCAGGGCCTGTGGGAATTCCCGGGCGGCAAGATTGCACGGCACGAGTCGGCGGCGGACGCGCTGTCGCGGGAACTCGCCGAAGAACTCGGCATCGAGATCACGGTGTGCGCGTCATTCATGAACCTGCGCCACGAGTACGACGACCGCGTCGTCGAAATCGAGTTTTTCATCGTCAGCGAGTGGAACAGCGAGCCCGTGGGCCGCGAGGGGCAGGCATTACGCTGGGTGCCGCGTGAGCAACTCGACGCGGCAGAGCTGCTGCCCGCCGATGTCCCCGTCATTCAGGCGCTTCAGCAAAGCCACTAGCCAGAAGGGCAATGCACCGGTCAGACGACATGATGTTGCCGATCAGCCAACATGTTGCATGGCGGACTGCTTCGCTGCGCTCGCTTTATGTCTCGCCATGCAACATCTTGGCCGCTCGGCGGAGTCGCGCCCGTGAGTTCCGTTACGCGGGCTGGCCGATGCATACCGAGAAATAAAGCGCAGCAAAGCGAGCCATTCCGGTATGCATCGGGCGGTCCGCTAGTGGGCGACGAGGGCAGGATCGTCTAACAGATCGAGAGTTGGAACGGGACGTCGTGGCCGGTCTGCACGGCGCGGCTGTCGATCGTCGACCATTCGAGGAATCGCACCGTGAAACGGTGCTGGCTGCCGCTGATTTCCGGGAACATCGTGCCGTCGCCGTTGAGGCTGACGCGCAACAGGCGGCAGTTGGCGTCTTTTTGCATGTTGTGCTGGTACATGCCGTTGATCGCGAGTTTGTCTTGCGGCTCGGCGCTCTCGCGAATCAG
>JBFJQO010000012.1:0-18612 GCA_041616535.1 Woeseiaceae bacterium
CCAGCCGACGCCGAGGATCACGAGCGCCCACCAGTAATGCAACAGCGAGTGGCCCTGCAGCCCGATGACGGACGTCGCGATGAGTCCGATTGCCCCGACCATCATGAGCCGTGTGACGCCGACGCGCTCGATCAGGATTCCCGAAAACAACGACGGCACGTACATCGCCAGCACGTGCGCGCGAATGACGCTGCTCGTCGCCTCGATCGAATAGCCGTCATTGATGTGCATGCTGAGCGGCGTCGCCGTCATGATCAGCGTCATGATGCCGTAGGCGACGACGCCGCCGAAAACGGCTGTGAGATAGACGGGCTGGCGCACGACAGTGCGCAGCGGACGCTCCGTAGGCTGGACCCCGTGCCCTGCATGCGCGGCGGGTTCTTTGAGCAGGAGAAACAGCATCGCCTGCAGCACGAACAGCACGGCAAGCGCCGCCATCGTTCCCGCGTAGGGAATCCCGGCCACCCAGTCGTGCCCGCGCGTCGCGATTTCCTTGCCGAGCATCGCGCCCGCGATGGGTCCGAGCAGCACCAGCGAAATCGCGCGCGGCACGTACCGGGACGGCACGCTCTCGGCCGCCGCGAACCGATACTGCTGCGTGAACGCGAGGTTGATACCGACCATCATCGTCGCGACGCAGAACATCACGAAACTCGATTCGCGCAACGCCACGAACGCAACCAGCATACCGGCGGCCGCAAGGCAGGACGCGAGCATGAAACCGCGACGTCGACCGACGCGACGCATCAATATCGTCGCCGGAACCGTCGCGATCGCGCCCGCGACGATGGTCAGCGATAACGGCAGCGTAACGATGGCCTTGTTGTCGGTCAGGCTGGCACCGATCAGTCCGCCCAGCGTGACGAGCGAAATCGTCGCCGTCGCCGTGATCATCTGGCATACGACGAGAACGGACAGGTTACGGACTTGCATAATCTTGCTTCATGCGCATTATGAAAGCCGCATTCTCACACATTCATGACCAACACACCGGATCGATCCTGGACGAACTCGAAGTCACGCCTGACCTCCGTATCCCGATGTCGGAGATCGACATGAGGGCCGTGCGCTCGCGCGGCGCCGGCGGGCAGAATGTCAACAAGGTCGCCACGGCCATTCACCTGCGATTTGATATTGCGGCCAGCCCGTCGCTGCCGCATACGGTGCGTCAGCGGTTGTTGGCGAGCGGCGACCAGCGCATCTCCGCGAGCGGCGTGCTCGTCATCAAGGCGCAGGACAGCCGCAGCCAGGAGCGCAACCGGCACCTGGCGCTGCAACGACTTGCCGACGCCATCCGCCCGGCAACGCTTACGCGCAAGCGCCGCATCCCGACGAAGCCCGGCAAGGGCGCGAAGAAAAAACGGCTCGACGATAAGGGCCGTCGCGGCGAATTGAAGAAGCTGCGCGGCAAGCCGGACGCGACCTAGGCGCCGCACGCAACCCGGTCGTCTTCCCAGCGACAACCGACTTCCTGCCAGTAGTCGACGACACCAAGGCTTTCGAGCAGCGGGATAAAGTCGGGGTGCCGCCGCAGCGGCGCAAGTTCGTCGATGTACAGGATCTCCATCGAAAACGTCTCACCCGGTCGATTCAGCAGCCACGCAATCTCCATCGCCCCGTCGACATCCCCGAGCAGCGTTCGCGCAAGGACGACGATGTGCGGAATGACCTGCTCGGCGTCCCAGGCACTGTTGATTGCCGCCAGTCCTTCGGCGGCGAATGCCGGATCCGCGAGGCCGCGAAAAACGGGTTCGATCCAGGCGCTGCTCGCGCTTTCTTGTCTCGCGGCCGCGAACGTCAGGTCCTGTGCCAGCTCGGTCTTGCCGCTGCGATTCAGTAGCAGAACGTATGCCATGTCATGAATGAGGCCGGTCGCATCCAGGTCATTGGCCCGGGTAAAGAACTCGTGGGCCCTGGCCGTGTTGCCGAGCCATGTGTAGATCATCGCGACGCGGCTGTTGACGACCGTGCTGTCGGGGTCAATCTCCTGGCCGGCAAGGGCGACATCGCGCGACTCGTGCAGGCGACCGACACTGGCGAGCATCTGCGAGTACCAGCTGAACGCGTTCGAATCGACGACGGGCGCATTGATCGCCCGGCGGTAACTGTTCTCGGCCTTGCTCCATTCCTTGCGTTGGTAATGCACGAAACCGTAGATCGCGCCCGCCGCGTCGGTGATCGACGGGTCCATCGAGACTCCCTTGTCGATGGTCTCGACCGCGAGGTCGAGATTCTCCTGCCACGGCAAGTCGCGGTAATCGGGCAACAAGGCATAGGCTGTCGCTAAACCGAGGTACGCCGGTCCGTAACTCTCATCCAATGCAATTGACTCGCGGAAAAGGCGGATCGACTCCTCGAGATTGCGTCCCTTGAAACGATGCTCGAGCATGTACATGCCGCGCGAGTAACTGTTGTAGGCCACCGAGTCCGGCGCAACGCGTTCGATGAGTGACGGTGCCTGCGCGCCGCCAAGGGCCTTGTAGATCGATTTCGCGAGGCGTTCCTGCAAGCCGAACAGGTTATCCAGCGATCCCGATTCGCCACCACCGAGAATGACGACGTCGTCGTCGTTGATAACCTGGTAGTCGACCTTGAGCGCCCGGTTCTCGACCTGCACCGACGCAATCAACAGGCTCTCGACACCCAGCTTCCGGCGGACGTCCGCCCAGTCCTCGTCGTGCGGCGTACGAATGACCCTGATCGTCCGGTCCGGAAGTTCGCTGAGGCGTTGCCCGAGCGTGCGATGAATGCCTTCCGCGATGTACTGGTTGGCCGGATCGCCGCTCAGGTTGTCGATCGGCAGGATGGCCAGCGACGCCGGGGGCGACACCGGTGCGAGCCACAACCACAAGACCACGGCGACGAACGCCGCCGCCATCGCGGCGGCTACGCTTCTCCACCACGTCAGGCTGCGGCCTTCCTCGATCCCGGGTTCGTTCCTGCGTTGGGTTGCCGGCAACTCGACCCGCTGGCACAGGCGATACCCGCGTTTCGGCAGGTTCTCGACGTATCGATACGGCCGTTTGTCGTGGAAGTGCTTGCGCAGAAGCGAGATGCATCGCAGGATCGGCTCGTCGCCGAACGCGCGGCCGTCCCACACCTCGTCGATCAGTTCGTCATTGGTGACGAGGTCGCCGTCGCGTTGCGCCAGCGCGAGCAATACGCCGAATACCTTGGGCTCCGGCTTGACCACTTCGTCCCCGCGTCGCAATACGCCGCGGGCCGGCAGGACCTCCCACTCGCCGAGACGAAATCCCCCATGCAGTTCTTCCTGCGTCGGCATGCGCTCCCTTCGGATGTCTCGTGACGTCGCGTGTCACCGCACCGCAGGCAAACTGTAGCCGGAATTGCCCACTTGCACAGTACTTGTTACCTTGGTAACATGATACCTCTGTCGGGACTGGAGACCGCCATGGCAGCGACCGTCGTCAAGCGCACCCAAACGGGCGTGCGCATCGAATCTTCCTTGCTCAAAGTGCTGAAGGGCCTGGCCGAATACACCGACCTGACCCTCGGCGACCTGCTCGAAGGCATCGTCCTGCACGCTTTCGAGGGCAAGGCCCCGTTCTCGGCCGAGACGCGCAAGGTGATCGATAAACTGAAAACCGTCTACGGCTGCGAGTTGAAGGCCGGCGACAGCCATCGACTCGTGGAGGGCGACACGTGATCCGGCACCCGAATGACGAATTCACGATGGCGCGATTCGAAGCCGCCGACATCGACCCGGCCCGCTTCGACCACGAAGCCCATGTCTATGTCGGCTGGTTGTACGTCCGTGCCTGGCCGCGCGACCAGGCCGTTGCGCGGTTCGACGCGGCGCTCCAACGACTCGTCACGAGGATCGGCGTGGCGTCGAAATACAACGCCATGATCACTTGGCTATTTCTCTTGCTGATCAATGAGCGCGCGCGCGACGACGAAGACTGGCCCGCGTTCCGCAAGCGCAACGACGACCTGTTCGCAGGCCGCCCGGGTCAGCGCGCGGCCTAGAACAACCCTTCGATACGTCCCGCCGCGTTGACGCGGATGTTGTTGGCGGCCGGCGCGCGCGGCAGTCCCGGCATCGTCATGATCGAGCCGCACACGACGACGATGAACTCCGCACCCGACGCCAGGCGGATTTCCCGGATCGGCACGACGTGCCCTGTCGGTGCGCCGAGCAGGTTCGGGTCCGTCGAGAAACTGAATTGCGTCTTCGCCATGCAGATCGGGTACTTGCCGAAACCCTCGCGCTCGTATTTGACGAACTGTTCGCGCACCTTCTTGTCCGCAATGATGTCGTCGGCGCCGTACATCTCGCGTGCGATCGTCGCGGTCTTGTCCCAGAGCGACTGGTCATCGCCGTAGAGCGTACGAAATTGCGCGGCACCGCTGTCGCACAGCTGCCCGACATGCTCGGCGAGTTCCAGGGCGCCCTCGCCGCCGTCCGCCCAGTGCGTGCACTCGATGGCCCTGACATGAAACTGTTCGCAGAATTCGCGCACGATCCGCACTTCTTCTTCCGTATCGGCCGTGTAGCGATTGATCGCGACGACGGCCGGGACGCCGAACTTGGCGATGTTGCGCATGTGCCGCTCGAGGTTACCGCAGCCTTTGCGCAATGCATCGAGATTCTCGACTCCGAGTTCGTCCTTCGCGACGCCGCCCTGCATCTTGAGCGCCTTGATCGTCGCGACGAGCACGACGGCATCGGGCGAGAGATCGGCCTTGCGGCACTTGATGTTGAAGAACTTTTCCGCACCGAGGTCGGCGCCGAAGCCGGCCTCGGTGATGACGTAGTCGGCCAGTTTCAGGCCGGTGCGCGTCGCAATGACTGAGTTGCAGCCGTGCGCGATATTCGCGAACGGTCCACCGTGCATCAGACACGGATTATTTTCCATGGTCTGGACCAGGTTCGGCTGCAGCGCATCGCGCAGCAGTGCGGTCATCGCGCCGTGCGCATTCAGCTCACGTGCCGTGACCGGCTCGTTCTCGCGCGTGTACCCGATTACGATTTTGCCCAGGCGTTCCTCTAGATCCGCGAGATTGTCCGCGAGGCACAAGATCGCCATGATCTCGGATGCCACGGTGATGTCGAATCCCGCCTCGCGCACGACGCCATTGAGATAGCCGCCGAGACCCGAGGTGATGTCGCGCAGGGCCCGGTCGTTCATGTCGACGACGCGGCGCCAGGTCACGCGACGCGGGTCGATGTCGAGCTGGTTCTCCCAGTGCATATGGTTGTCGATCAGCGCCGCGAGCAGGTTGTTGGCCGCACCGATCGCGTGGAAATCGCCCGTGAAGTGCAGGTTGATGTCGGTCATCGGTACGACCTGGGCGTAGCCGCCGCCCGCCGCGCCGCCCTTCATGCCGAAACACGGCCCGAGGCTCGGCTCGCGCAGGCAGATCAACGTCTTACGCCCGATGCGATTCATGGCGTCGCCGAGACCGACGGTCGTCGTGGTCTTGCCTTCGCCCGCCGGGGTCGGCGAGACGGCCGTCACGAGGATAAGCTTGCCGTCCTCGCCCTTGGCGTTGCGCTGGATGAAGTCGGCGCTGATCTTCGCCTTGTCGTGGCCGTAGGGAACCAGGTCACTGGACGGAATGCCGATGCTTTCGGCAATGTCCTGGATCGGCTTGAGCGTTGCCGCCTGGGCAATCTCGATATCGCTTCTTACAGCCACGTGCGCACCTTCTTGTGGTCTTCCGGGCTGTAAATTCTAAAGCAAGGGCCCGATCAGGGGGCGTTTTCGATCCTGTGGATTGTGCCTACGTTGCCGAAGTCGAGGAGGTAAAGCTCGCCGTCGATCGCCTCGGCAAAGCTGACGATCATCAGGTCCGTATCGAGCAATTCCTGGGCCGCGACGACCGGTGTGCTGGTCGCGGGCACGGCGAAGATCCTTCCCGAAATGAAGTCGCCGAAGACATAGCGCCCGGGAAGGTTGTCGACGGCAGAGCCGCGGTAGACGTAGCCGCCGGTCACGGAGGAACCGAGACTGTGGTCGTACTCGGTCACGGGCGCGGCGAACGTGTCATCGCAGCTAGTCGTCGTGGGCGGGTAGCAATGATCGCCCTCGCGCACGTTCCAGCCGTAGTTCCCGCCGACCTCGATGCGGTCGATCTCTTCCCAGTCGCCCTGCCCGACGTCGCCGGCCCACAACGCGCCGGTCTGGCGGTCGAACGAGAAACGCCACGGGTTGCGCAGGCCCCACGCGAAGATTTCGGGGCACGGCGCAGCGCCCGCGCCCTGCACGCAGGTCGCGTTCATCGCATTAGGATTGCCGGCCGGGATCGCGTAGGGGCTCTGGCTGTCGACGTCGAGCCGCACGATCGTGCCGAGCAGGGTGGTGTCGTTTTGCCCGTTGCCCTGCGGGTCGCCCCCGCCGCCGCCGTCGCCGAAGCCGACGTAGAGCAGACTGTCGGCCCCGAAGGCGATGTCGCCGCCGTTATGGTTCGTCGCGAACTGGGGGATCTCGAGAATGATCTCCTCGGGTGCCGGGCTGAGCGTCTGGCCACCGTCGGTGCTGAAAAAACGCGAGACATACGAGCGAAACGGCCCGCCGCGCGTGTAGGAGACGAAGACTTCCGGTGTCGCCGGGAAGTCGGGGTGGAAGGCGAAGCCGAGCAAGCCGCCCTCGCCCGAGGCGTCCACGACGCTGCGAATATCGAGGAAGATACTCGCCGATGAGGAATTCGGGTTATTGGCGAAGACACGAATGACGCCGCTTTTTTCGCCGACGAACCAGCGCGACGAATCCCCGGGCGCCTGCTTGAGCACGGTCGGCTGGGCGAACGTGAGCTGCGGGAATACACGCGTCACGGCGATTTGCGGGTTGCCGCCGCCCGGCGGTGGCATCATGCCGATCGAGCCGCCGCCGCCGCCGCCGCCGCACGCGGCCAGCCATGTGCAAGCCAAGGTCAGCGCCGCAGCGCGCCTCCACGTCGATGTCATGTCCACAGCCTCCCAAGCTTTAGAACGCTCAGCTTATCAAGAGTGCCAACCGGATCACGAACCTGTCGATGCAATCGACCTATACTCGAAACATGTCGAAAAATCGCTTGAATTTCGACATATCATGGGTAAGTGTCGATCCGATCGACATGAGTTCTCGATATGTCGATTTTTTGCCATTTTTTCGACATATCCAGGCGACGTGTCGATGGGATCGACACCCCGCCCCAACCCAGCGGAGACTCGATAAGTGACTGATTTTGATCCATCTTTGCCGTACAACGACCTGCCGGACCTGCCGCCGCCGCTGGAGCAGATCGAGACCACCGAGATCCTCAAGCGCTGCATCCGTGCCCGTGTCGCCCTGGCCGAGCTCAAGCAGGCGGCCGAGCTGATCCCGAATTCCGCGGTGCTCGTCAATGCCCTGCCCCTGCTCGAGGCGCGGGCCAGCAGCGAGATCGAGAATATCGTCACGACGACGGACAAGCTGTTCGAATTCGCCGACATCGCCGAGGACCGCGCCGATGCGGCGACCAAGGAGGCTCTGCGCTACCGCACGGCCCTTTACGAAGGCACCAAGATGGTGCGCCGCCGCATGCTCACGACGGATATGGCGATACAAATATGCAGTACAGTCAAAGGTATAGAGCTGGATATTCGAGCAGATTCTGGGACAACGCTCAAGAGCCGCATGACCGGCGAAGTGATCTATACGCCGCCGGTCGGGCAGCAGCTGCTGATCCGTAAACTCGATAACTGGGCGGCCTTCATGCAGGAGCAGACCGACGTCGATCCGCTCGTACGCATGGCCGTGCAGCACTACCAGTTCGAGGCCATCCACCCTTTCGTGGACGGTAACGGGCGCACGGGCCGGATCCTGAACATCCTGTTCCTGGTCGAGCACGGTTTGCTCGACTCGCCGATCCTCTACCTGAGCCGCTACATCATCCTGAACAAGGCCGCGTACTACCAACTGCTCAAGAAGGTCACACACGAGCAGGACTGGTCCGCGTGGGTCCTGTTCATCCTCGACGGCGTCGAGGAGACCTGCACCTGGACCACCGACAAGATCAAGGCGATCCGCGAACTCATGGAACACACGGCCGAATACGTCCAGGGTCGGCTGCCCAAGATCTACTCCTGGGAGCTGGTCGCGTTGTTGTTCCAGCAGCCCTATTGCCGCATCGGCAATCTCGTCGACGCCGGCATCGCCAAGCGCCAGACGGCCTCGGTCTATCTCAAGCAGCTCTGCGACATCGGTGTCCTCGGTGAGGTGAAATCCGGTCGCGAGACGCTTTTCGTGCACCCGAAATACATCGAATTGCTGTCGGGCGAGGAAAACGTCTGGGTTTACTATGCGGACGACGACACGGACAACGAGAACGACGAGTTCGTCTGATACCATCGACCCTCGTCTTCCGGGGGATGCACGCTTGACGATCAGCAGCAACCGGCTGTACCAGCTGTTCAAGTACACCGTCTACGCGTTACTGACGCTCAACATTTTTCTTTTCTACGCGGAAGAATCGGCCGCCGTCCCCATGCAGTACCCCGACGGCGTCGGACTCGATAATTTCCGCGAGGCGTTTGCCGCCACGATCGACACGCTGGCCTGGGTGATCCTGCTGCTCATGTTCGAGCTCGAAACCTGGGCGCTCGAGGACCGGCAGTTTACGCCGACCGTGCGCATGAGCCTGCACGGCCTGCGCGCGCTCTGCTACGTCGCGATTTTGCTGGCCTTTACAGGTTACGTGGCCGACTTGCAGTTTGTCAGCGCGACGGTCGCCTACGCAGGCGGCAGCGACCTGTGCACGCTGCCCGCCGGCGACTGGTCCTGGGCCGAGGCGTTCGGCAGATACGTCGAAATTACGGCCGACAATTGCGCGCGCCTCGGCGGCGCGGGTGCAATCCTGCAATTCGAGGGGCTTCCGGTCCTCGTCGACGCCGTGAGCCACGCGGAGATCGTCCGGCTCGCCTGGGTCGACGTCATCAATGCCGGTGTCTGGCTGCTGGTCGTACTCGTCCTCGAGATCGACGTGCGGCTCCAGGCGCGCGGGCGCTTCGAGGGTGCCGCGCTGTACGCGAGCAACGCGGTCAAGTTCGTCCTTTACTCGATCCTGTTCCTCGCCGCGGTCTATTGGGGCGTCAAGGGCGACTTAGTCGATTTCTGGGACGCGTTCCTGTGGCTCGTGGCCTTCGTGTTCATCGAGATGAACGTGTTCGAATGGCGCGCCGGGGACAAGGCCGCGGCTGCCACCCGGCAACCGGCATAACAGCCAGTCGTCAGGAAAAGATCACGGGACCGTCAGGTCTCGCTTCGCCCATTGGCCGAAGATTCAGTCTCATTCTCAGACCCGCGGAGACTGATTCCATGACGCACGACGACCAGGACAACCGCAGGCGCGCCATCGACCCCTCGACGATCCTCCTCGGCATCGGCTACCTGACGAGCATTGCCGTCGGCATTGGCTGGATTGCGTTCATCGCTATCTGACGCCGAGCCCCTCGTCCTCGGCCCTGAACTCCTGCAACTCGAGGTCGGGCGACAGCAGCAAAAGGTACGGGTGCCAGCGGTCGCGCTCGTCGCGCCGGTAGTAGCCGGATACGGCCCACCCCGGTCCTTCCGCGTACACGTAGACCTTGCCGACCTTGCGATCGGGCGCCAGCGGATCGACGATCTCGAGCGGCCCGGCGCCGATACGTTCGACGAGCGCGACGCGCGCCGCCTGGACGGCACGCTCCTCGGCCGCGCGCTGTGCGCGCGGTGCCGGGTCGGTCACCCACTGGTACGCGAGCGTGGCAACGGCCAGGCCGACGACGAGTGCAAATACGCTGCGCCCGATACGATGATTCATCGTCAGTCGATCCCCAGCACCTTGTGCGTTTGCACACTGAGCTTCCACTGCGGGTGCGCGAGGCAGTAGTCGATCGCGCGGCGCGTGTTCTCTGCGAGTTCCGGTGCGTCCATCGGCTGCAGGAAGAAATGCTCGAACGGCAGGTCCGAGAAACGCTCGGGTCGGGCCTCGGCCTCCGGTTGCGGATACACGAGCTTCAATTCATGACCGCGACGCTGCACGACCGGGGCCGCTCCTTTGGGGCTGACGCACAACCAGTCGATGCCCGCGGGCGCTGCAAGCGTGCCGTTGGTCTCCACCCCGATCTCGAAGCCGGCCGCGTGCAACGCGGCGATCAGGCTGTCGTCGAGCTGCAGCAGCGGCTCGCCGCCCGTGCAGACGACGTAGGGTCGCGCAGCCTCGTTCTCCGCGGGCCACAGCGCGCGCACGCGGGCCGCGAGGTCCTCCGCGGTCTCGAACTTGCCGCCGCCGGGGCCGTCGGTGCCGACGAACTGCGTGTCGCAGAAGCGGCAGACGGCTTCGGCCCTGTGCGCCTCGCGACCGGACCACAGGTTGCAGCCCGCAAAGCGCAGGAACACGGCCGGCCGGCCCGTCTGCGCGCCCTCGCCCTGCAGCGTGTAGTAGATCTCCTTGACCGAGTACGTCATGAGGCGGCGACCAGCGGATCCTCGATCCCGGCTTCCGCGAAGCCCTTCGCCCGCAGCTCGCAGGCCGGGCAGTGCCCGCAGGGCGGTCGCTCGCCGTTGTAACAGGTGTGTGTCAGCGCCATCGCGGGCAGCGCGCCGAGGTCGCGCGCCAGCTCGACCGTCGCCTGCTTGGACAGGTGCATCAGCGGCGTGTGAATCGTGACCTCGTTTTCCATGCCGAGCCGCAGCGCCTTCTGCAGCGCCGCCATCGTCGCTTCGCGGCAGTCCGGGTAACCGCTGTAATCGGTCTGGGCAACGCCGGTGACGAGGTGGTCGATGCCGCGCTGCCATGCAAAGGCGGCCGCAAACGTCAGGAACACGAGGTTACGTCCCGGCACGAACGTGTTGGGCAGCCCGGTCGCGGCATCGGTGCCCGCCTGCACGGCGACGCCGGGATCCGTGAGCGCATCGCCGCCGAGCGCGGCAAACGTGTCGATGGGCAATACCGTGTTCGCGACGCCCGCGAACGCGGCCACGGCCGCTGCGCACTCGAGTTCGATGCGGTGCCGCTGCCCGTAATCGAACGTCAGCGTCTCGATGGCGTCGCGGCCGAAACGATCGATCGCCCAGTACAGGCAGGTCGTCGAATCCTGGCCGCCCGAAAGTACGACCAGTGCCTTGTTCCCGCCGGCGGTCATCAGTCACGCTTCCGGAAGAGGGGATCGATATCTTCCGCCCTGGGTTCCTTGAATTCGACCAGCCAGTCGGACGTCAGGTCGATCGACACCTGCATCAGGCGCTCGGCCATGGCCGAATTCTGCATGTGGCCCGTTCCGTCGATCGTCACGGCATTGCAGTCTTCGAAGTACCTGCCGCTGACATTGCCGAGTGCGGGATGCGTTGCGACGTAACAGGTCGTTGCCGCGCCCTGCTCCACGGTCTTGCCGGCGACGTTGACGTAGGCATTCCAGATGAACCGCGTGAACGGATTCAGGTTGCGCGCAAGTTCCGTGCTGATGACGCCCGGGTGCAGCGCGTTGCTCGTCATGCGCGTTCCCCGGAGCAACTTGGCGAGCTGCAGCGAAAACAATGCGTTTGCGAGCTTCGAGTGACCGTAGGCCAGCGCGTCGCTGTAGTCGCTCGTCATGGCGAGATCGTCGAACAGGATGCCCTCGTCCGGAGCGTCGCGATACGCAGTGCGGCTTGCGACTGTGACGACGCGGCCCTGCCAGGAAATGTACAGTCGCGCCATGAGCCGGTTGACGAGAATGAAGTGCCCGAGGTGGTTGATGACGAAGTGCTTCTCGATGCCGTCGATGAGTTCGCGCTCGTTGCCGCCGCCGCGGTAGCCGGCGTTGCAGATCAGCATGTCGATCGGCGAGCGCAGCGTCAGGATGTCGTCCGCACAGCGAGCCACCGAGTGGAAGTCGCCGAGGTCGAGCTGCACGGGCGAGGTAACGCCGATGACTTTGCCACAAGCCGCCTCGGCTCGTTCCAGCGAACGGCTCGTGCCAACCACGTGCGCGCCGCGCTTCGCCAGCACGCGCATCGTCTCGAAACCGATACCCGAGGTACAGCCCGTGACCACGGCGAGCTTGCCCTTGAGGTCCAATCCCGCCGTCACCTCCTCGGCCGTCGAATTCTCGTCAAAGCCGCTCGCCGGGACGCCGGCGACGGGACGTCGATCGTAACTGCTGCATCCCGAAAATTGCGGCACGAGCAGTCCGGCACCGGCGGCGCCGAGAAATTGCCGCCTGTTAACTGTCATCGCCGAACAACGCCGCCAACGCATCCTGTGCTGCGTCCGCCTCTGCCTTGCTGGACGGATCGAACGCCCGGTCGGTCGGTTTGAACCAGTCGCAGAAGTTGGGCCGTTCCTTCTCGGTGACGTCCTCGGCCCCGTCTTCGCGACATTGCCGCGGCACGCGTACGTCGAAGTTTTCGCACATCTTGCAGACATGCAGGTCAGCACCGCACTCGGGACACTGATCGCGCCTCGACAGCGGCAACGACAAGCCGGACAGCAACGCGCCGCAGCGGAAACAGGCCAGGTTGTGAGACATGCGGGCTCTCCGTCGGCGAAGAGCCCGCAGTATAACGCCTCAGCCCCGCCTGCCCGGCACGAACTCGGTCCTGATTCTCAGCACCTTCGCGCCACGAACGTGACCGGTTTTGAGGTCATTGAGCGCCTTGTTGGCCTCCTCGAGCGGATAGGTCTCGACCTCGACGTGCAGCGGAATGCCGGCCGCGATCGGCAGGAACTCTTCGAAATCGCGCCGCGTGACGTTGGCGACGGACTTGATCTCCTTCTCCATCCACAGGTGGTCCTCGTAGCGAATCGAAGCCATCAGCTCGCGATCGCCGGCTTCCTTGCGGATCGCATTGATGACGAGTCGCCCGCCGGGCCGCAGGCATTCGAGCGCAGCCAGCACCGGCCGCCAGGCCGGCGTCGTGTCGATGACCGCGTGCGGCGCCTGCGGCGGCGTGTCGCCGGTGTCGCCGGCCCAGTCGGCACCGAGTTCCATCGCGAAATCGCGTTCCTGCGCGCTGCGCGCGAAGACGAACACCACAGCCTGGGGATAAAGGTGTCTTGCGAGTTGCAGGACGAGGTGCCCCGATCCGCCGAACCCGGTCAGCCCGAGCACCTGGCCGTCGTCGAGTCCCGCAAGGCGCAGCGCGCGATATCCCACGGCGCCGGCGCACAGCAACGGTGCGGCCGAGGCGTCGCTGAAAGCGTCGGGAATCGGGTAGGCATAGTCCTCCGGCACGACGACGAACTCGGCATAGCCGCCGTCCACGTCGCGGCCGGTCGCCCGGAAACGGGTGCTGAGGTTCTCATCGATGCTGCCGTCCGAGGAGTAGATCCAACCGACACCGACGCGGTCGCCCGTGCGAAACCGGCTGCACCCGGCGCCCATCGCCGCCACCCGGCCGACGATCTCGTGACCCGGCACGATCGGCAATTCGGGCGGCGGCGTCCGTCCCTCGATCTCGTCGAGCTCGGTGTGGCAGACGCCGCAAACGGCCACCTCGACCAGGATTTCCCCCGTCGCAGGCTTCGGCACGGGCCGTTCCACGAGCTGCAGCGGTGCCGGGTTCTCGTCGAGACCGCCCGTCGCCGCCAGGACCATTGCACGCATCCGGATCCCTCCTTTACCGTTCGCGATTCAGAGTATATGGTGCAGCGGTTTTCGTTTGTTAGCCGCCTGCATGCGCCAGTCCCATTTTCCACCCTCCGTCCTCGCCGCCGTTCTCAGCGCCTGCGCAACCGAGTCGGTCATACTCAACAGCGAGCGCATCGAGAAGCGTTTCGGCGGCTATGGCATCGACGTACTGGCAAGTGAAGCGGGTTTGCGCCGTTCGAGCCTGTTCAGCCTCGACGGCGATACGGCGACTTGCCGGACGTATGCCGTCGTCCAGTTCGCCGAGCAGCCGGACGACCGCTACGATGATGCGCACTCCCGGGTGCTGGCGGGCAACTCGATCGGCGAGACATTCAGGGAAGACGGCTGGGGCATCCGGAAGAGCACGATTTTTGTCGGCAACACGCGGCTGCCCGACCGGCCGACCGAGATCGCCGCACTGATGCGGCTGACCGGCGCGCACGACCTTGCGCTGCACGTCTACCAGCTGGTCCTCGTTCGCGAGGAAATCGCGCTGGAGTACGCGACGATACTCGAGGTGCACCATCCCGAGTACCTGACCGTTGCGGAACTCCGCGAACTGTTCGACGACGATGCGACCGCCCCGATATCTGCCGGTGAGTTCGCCAGACTGACCGACCTCGTGTTTGCGACCGACAATCGTCAATAACCGGTTTGTCGTTGATCGCCGTCCTGACTACACTTGCCGGTATTGGGGTAAGCACAGGGGATAAGGTCATGAGAGTACGCTCGAAGTTCGTTCTTGGGCTGATCGCCGTTCTCGGCGTATCGACAGGCTACGCGCAGGACATTCGCGATGACGAAGCAGACGTGTTCCTGGCCATCGAGCGGGAATGGGATGCCGCGCTCGCGGGCGACCAGGACGAAGTCGACGACATGCTCGCCGACACCTTCATGGGTTGGAATAAGAACTCGCCTGCACCGCGCAGCAAGCGATCGACGTCGAAATGGAGCCGCTTCGTCGAAGACGAGGTCGGCAAGATGTTGCACTACGAGCTCTACCCCTTGTCGATCACGGTACACGGCGACGTGGCGATCGCACACTACCTCTATTCAACGGCGTTCAAACCCAAGGGCGGCGACGTCAAGATGACCAACGGCCGCTACACGGACGTGCTGCTCCGCGGCGAGGACGGCTGGAAATTCGTCGCCTGGCACGGCGGCGACGACTAGCCGCGACGACGCCTGAGGATGCGCCGGCGCCGCGCCGTGATGTCGGCGCCGTCGGGCACTTCCTTGTCGAGGCCGGGATTGTCGTAGGGGTCGTAGCCGCTCTCCGCATCGGGACTTGCCAGAGAAAATTTATTAAGATCATTCTTGATCTTATTGTTTTTCCAACGCTTTTCCTCGATCTCAGCGAGCAATTCTGCGCGGGTCTTCATCGCTTCGTTTTATCGTTATTGCCCAAGTGTTACACGATGCCTGCGCCATACAGGTTCCCTCGATTGCGCGCGGGAATCAAGCCCTGCAAAAAACCGCGCCGTGATTAAGGGGCGGTTCAGCTTTACTGGCCTACTATGATCCCGAGCATGAAGAGGTCCGCATGGAATCCGGACCGGGAGGCAGGAATGAACACTCGACTGAACGCCTTAAAAGGTCTTTTGCTGCTCCTGGTGCTGCCGCTGGCCGCGCTGGCGCAGACGCCTGTCGACGATCGCGGCAACGTGATCGGCCGGTACGAGGCATCCCCGGCAGAGATCGAGCCCGTGGTCGGAAACGACGACATTCCACTGTTATCGAAGACCGAACTCGAGGACCTCGTCGGACCGATCGCACTGTATCCCGACGACCTGCTCGCCATCGTCCTGCCGGCGTCGGCCTACCCGCTGCAGATTGTCGATGCCGCCCGTTTCCTCGAAGCGCTCGAAGACGACCCGTCCCTGAAGCCCGACCCCGAATGGGACGATTCGGTCGTCGCATTGCTCAATTACCCGGAGATCATCGAGCACCTCAACGAAGACATCGACTGGACGTGGCGCCTCGGTGAAGCGGTAGTCGCGCAGCAGAATGACGTCGTGGGCGCAATCGAGCGCTTCCGCGATCGGGCGTATGCCGCCGGCAATCTGAAGAGCGACTCGTACCAAAACGTCACGCGCAACGACGGCGTTGTCGAGATCACGCCTGTGTCCGATGACGTTATCTATGTGCCGTACTACGAGCCGGAGCGCGTCGTGGTCTATCAGCCGCGTCCGGTCTATTACTATTACCCGCGCGCGTATCCCGTGTACTACTACCCCTACTCGGCCGGCTATCACTTCGATCGCGGCTATTTCTGGGGCGTCACCACGGCGTTTACGATCGGCTGGCTGTCGGACAGCCTGCACGTCTATCACCACAGCTATCACGGCCATCCGTATTACGGCTGGACCTACTGGGATCGCTGGTGGTACCGGCGCCCGACCATCAACGTCTACAACACACATTACGTGCGCAACCCGCGCATCACGATCAACCGCTACTACGAGGGCGACCGCTGGCGGCCGCGCATCGACCGGCGTATCTATTCCGATCGCGAGCGCGTGACGAGGAACCGGTTCCACCCGTCGCGGGACAGCCGGCGGCAGCCGGCGGCCAGCATTCGGACGCGGTCCTCCACGACGCGTCGCGAAGAGCCGATCAGGTTCCGTCAACGCGACGGCGAGCCCCGCGACCCGGGTCAGCAGGTCCGCAATTCCCGGCGTTCCGGGAATGTCGTCGACAGGAATGCCGATACCGATCGCAGCATCAACCGCGAAAGGCGCCAACCCGCGACGCGAGACACGCGCCGGCAGCGGCCGGAAATCCGCTTCAGGGAGCGCCCGGAAACGGACGGACCGGCTACGGCGAGACGCCAGGAGCGACGCGAACCCGCGACCGTGCGACGTGAGGACCGGCGTCAGCCGGCCGTGAACCGACGCCAGGAGCGGCGCGAAGCCGCGACCCTGCGACGCGAGGATCGGCGTCAGCCGACCGTGAACCGACGCCAGGAGCGGCGCGAACCCGCGACCGTGCGGCGCGAGGACCGGCGTCAGCCAGCCGTGAACCGACGCCAGGAGCGGCGCGAACCGGTCGCGCGAACGCGACCGGAGCCGCGCTCACCCGCGGCACGGCCGAGCAGCAACCGGCAGGTCGCCTCTCGCCCCTCTCAACCGCAGCGCGAGGCCCGGTCGCAACAGCGAGCGCCGTCCGCAGAAACCTCAGGCAAGCAGCGGCGTCCGGATTCCCGCGACCGTAAGGAACGCGCCCGCCGGCGCTAGTCTTCGCCATTCCGGTCGGGCCTGTTTTCAGGTCCGTCCGGGAGATTGCGTTTCGACGTGAGCTCCCACGCAATGTAGATGATGCAGCCTGCGGCAATCAGTGCCAGCAGAATCGATGCAATGGCGAGCATGCTGCCCATCACTCGATGCTATCACCGGTGTCATCGTCTTGCGCCCGCTTCAGCCGCCCCGCACTGCGCAATGCCTCACGCAGGACGAATTCGATCTGCGCGTTGAGGCTGCGCAGATCGTCTTTCGCCCAGCGCTGCATCGCCTCGTAGGTCTTCGCGTTAATGCGCAGCGCGAATGATTTCTTTGCGGCCATGTGTCGCCTGTCAGCGGATTACGTGTACAACGAGCTCGTGTTCAGTACGGGCTGTGCCGCTTCGTCGCTGCACAATACGACGAGCAGGTTGCTAACCATGGCGGCTTTGCGTTCCTCGTCGAGATCCACGATGTCGTTCTCGTCGAGTTCGTCGAGCGCGAGGTGCACCATGCCGACGGCGCCCTGCACGATCTGGCGGCGCGCCGCGATGATCGCCGAAGCCTGCTGGCGCCTGAGCATTGCCGCCGCGATCTCGGGTGCGTAGGCAAGGTGTGAAATACGCGCCTCGATCACGGTCACACCGGCCTTCTCGAGACGCTCCTGGATTTCCTCGCGCAATGCGTGCGAGATTTCGATCGGGTTGCTGCGCAATGCGATGCCGGATTCGTCTTCGTGCGGCTCGTAGGGGTAGCTCGTGCCGAGGTTGCGCAACGCCGCTTCGCTCTGGATCTGCACGAAGTTCACGTAGTCGTCGACTTCAAAGAGCGCTTCCGCGGTGTCGAAGACTTTCCAGACGACGACGGCGGCAATCTCGATCGGGCTGCCGCTGGAATCGTTCACCTTGAGCTGCCCGCTTTCGAAGTTGCGCACGCGCACCGAGACCGATGTCTTGGTGTAGAACGGATTCGCCCAGCGCAGGCCCGGATCGTGGCAGGTGCCGACGTACTTGCCGAACAACTGCAGCACCTTCGCCTCGTTGGGATGCACCATGAAAAGCCCCGCCCAGCAGACCAGGACGACGATCGCCGCCAGGATCCACCCGATGAGGCTGCCGACCGACTGGGCCTTGACGGCCAGGAAAATCAGGTAGGCGGTGCCGAGCTGCGCCAGCGTCAGCACGACGAGGGCCACGTACCCCGATGCGACGGTTCGTTTGATTTCTCGGATCATCGTCCTCTCCTCTACGATACGTCTAATTTGATATCATTTTGATATCTTCCAGGCGAGCCGTCAAGCGGGACGTTGCGGTTTATGTCAAATCATGCCGGGATGCGGCATTCGAAGCGGGCCCCGGGACCTCCCGGGTTGAGCAGCGTCAACGTGCCGCCGTGCGCCCTGGCCACGAGGGTCGCCAGGTAGAGGCCGAGCCCGGTGCCGCCCGTCTGTCGCGCGCGCGACGGGTCGCCGCGGTAGAATGGCTCCCCGATGCCGCGTGCCTGGTCCTCGGACATGCCCGGACCGCTGTCGCTGACTCGCACGATGAGCATGTCCGCGTCGCGAACGACCTCGATCTCGACCGGACCGCTGTCCTCGGGAGAATACCGCAAGGCATTTCCGACGAGGTTCTTGAGCAGCAACGTGACTCTCGGGCCGTCCACGCGCACCGGCGCCGGCCCTGCCCGGTTGCGCACGACGATTCGGGCGCGGTCGCGCTCGAAGAAATTGGTCACGAGGTCGTCGAGCAGGACGGCAATGTCGACATCCGAGCGATTGAGCGTGTTGTGCCGCCCGCTGAGTCGCTCGGCCTCGAGCAA
>JBFJQO010000013.1:0-18591 GCA_041616535.1 Woeseiaceae bacterium
CCGCTAGCAGTCGGTCACAATCTCAATCAATCTAACGTTTCAACGGCTGCTAAGAGACTAACCGGCCGTTCGACGTTTACGCGGACTATTGCTAAGTATCGGCAGCAGTAAACGTAGTTTCCGAGCCGGACGACAATCCGCCACGTGGCGGGTTTCCTCGAATCTGCTTTAAGTTTCGCGGCGACTGATCCTCCCGCGGGAGGATTTCGTGGAAGATGCTCGAAGAAACGCCGGTAAGCGCTTGATTTTCAGCGGTCAGCGATTCGGGTCGGTCAGGGCGACGAAGGTGCCACCGTTGCGGTCGCACAGCACGCGCATCAGCGTCGCGAAGCGAATGGCCGTGCGCGGGATCTGGCCGCCGCCACGGAAGCCGCGCGGGAATCCGACGGCATGGATGCGCACGCGCCGGGTGCCGTCGGCCTGGACGCGATTGCGCCGGTCGATCGTATGGATCACCTGGTCTATGTTCATGCTGCCCGCGAAGTCGTCGCCGAAGACGTAGATGCTGATCTTCTTGTCCGGCGACCAGTAGGTTTCGATGGCAGCCTGGATGCCGTCCACGGGATTACTGTCACTCTGCGCAAACCAGGTGCGCATGCGGTTGATGACGGCCTGGCGCCGACCGGGCGAGTCCGGTATCCAGCGGCCCGTGTATTCGGGGAACATGTACAGGCCGTCGTCGTTCATGACCTGCATGCCCTTGACCGTTGGGTACGCGTTCAGAGCTTCCTGCAGCTTGCGCTGCACGAGACCCCAGTTGTAATTGATCATGCTGTTCGACGTATCGATGACGAAGATGATGTATTCGCTGTCGACGGGGATACCTGCGACCGCATCGGCGTCACTGCGCTTGTAGAACGGCAACAATCGTTTCATTTCCTCGGTCAGGCGCTGGCGCGCCGCACGCAGCTCGCCTTCGTCGATCGTCGCCTCCTCTTCCTGGCGGCTCGCTTCGTACTGGCCGCGGATCTTGTTCAGGTCGCCCTGCAGCTCGGCCAGTTCCATCTTGGTCGAAGCCGCGTCCTGCTCGACCTTCTTGAGCTCACGATCGAGCACCGTCGACTCGCCGCGAAGCTGGAACAGCTCTTCCTGCAGCAGGGCGATCAGCTGTTCGAGATTCTCCTCGGCCTCTTCGATGACGACGGGCTCGTAGATCTTACTGAGCACGAGCAGCAGGATGATCGCGCCGAAACCGCAGCAGATGCAGTCGAGGAACGACAGGCTGAAGGCTTCGACATTGCGGCGTCTGCGCATCGATCCGCCCTCCTACGGCCAGTCCCGACTGACCGTCAGGAACGAGCCGTTGCTGGTCAGCGCCAGCGACCAGAAGGAAATCGGCGCATCGAAATCGCCTTCCATCGGAAACAGCATGATGTTGATCGGGATGCCCGACGGCAGCTCGCGGACCGCGCGCCGGAAAATATTGAGCCGCTCGTTGGGGCCGACGACCGTGGCGTTGGTCGTCGCGGCTTCCATCGTCGGCATGCCGTCGACGAGCAAGATGATGTTGTCGGGCCGCGGCGACAGCGTCTTGGCGACCGCGAAGGCAGAGTGCATGTTCGTGCCGTTCTTCGGCGGCGTGCGGCGTAGCACGCGCACGGCCTCGTCGAGCTGCACACCGTCGTCGGCTGTCAGCCAGACGCCCTCGGTGCCGCGGATCACGGCCTCGGTGACGTTGTTGAACATGTAGATCTGGTACTGGTCTTCGGGCCGGAACTGGGACGTCAGCCAGTCGACCGTGGCGATCACCTGGCGCCACTTGCGCGAGCGCAGCTGCTCCGACTCGGGCAGGTTGCGGCGGCGGATGACATTGACCAATCGGTCGCTGAGCATGCTGGCGGACCGGTCGACCAGGATCAGCGTGCGCTCGCCGCCGAGCCGCAGGCCCGTCAGGTACTGGCGGTCTCCCTCGCCCTTGAACGTGCGAATCTGCTCGCCGGCCTGGTCCTGCTCCTGCTTGATCGCGAGCAGGCGCTTGACCTCCTCTTCGAGCGACTTGATGTCGGATTGCAGTTTTTCGACGCGCTCGATCTTGGCCAGCGTGTCCTGGTCGTATTTGTCGAGCTCGGCCTGAAGTTCCTGGATCAGCGCGATGATCTGGGCGATCTGGCTTTCGGCGTCGTCGGTCTCGGTCTTGAGCTTCTGCATCGTGTTGCGCGACAGGGCCAGGTTCTTGCGGCCCTCGAGCACCTCGATCTCGAGCCGGTTGGTCTCGGCCATGAGCTCGGCGTTCTCGTTCTCGGTGGTCGCGTTGACGTGCGAGTTGATGATCATGAAAAACAGGATCACGGCGCCGAAACCGCAGCTCATGCAGTCGAGGAACGACATGCTGAAGACATCGGTCGGTCTGCGTTTGCGGGCCATGTCAGTGCTCCACGCTGATCATGCGCAGCTCGACACCGGGCGTGCCGATGCGAATGACATCACCCGCCTGCAAGGATGCCGAACCGTCGATGCGATGGCCGTTGAGAAAGGTGCCGTAGCGGCTGTGGTCGGTGACGACGCACTGCCCGTTCACGGCCGCGATTTCGCAGTGCCTTCGCGAAACGCCGGCGATGTCCTGCTGCAGGTCGAGCCAGCGTTCGCCGTCGGCTGCACGCTGTGTGCCGAGGACCAGCGACGTCGCGCCGACCGGCGTGGCGTGATCGCCCAACAGCACATGAGTCGGCAACGCGCCGTCGTGGTCGTCGGCCACCTCGACGTGGATGCGGGCCTGGTCCCACGGCAAGTGCCGCGTCAGCGTGACTGCACTACCCGGACGATGCGCGGTACAGCGGTGCGCGAGTCCGCGTGCGGTCGCGCCCGGCTCGAGCAGGAACACCTCGCCGCCGACGCGCGCCTTGAGCGTGGCGGCGAGCCCCGGCATGCGCGCCGCGCGATCCGACAACTGCAGCGCCGGCGTCTCACCGGCGCGGTACAGCGCACGCAGGTTGCTCACGATGTTCTGGTACACGGGCGTGGCGGCCGATATAAACTCGATCGACTCGACTTCGGCGCGGTGCGCGATGCCGTGGTAGGTGACGTCCATGGGCACGACGTCGCGGCTCGAAGCGACGGTCAGCCAGTCGAGCACACTGTCCTGCAGCGCCTGCTCGGTTTCCGCCGTGTGCAAAGGGTCGAATCGCGACTGCTGCACGAAGGTCTCGGCGATGAGCCGCAGCCAGATGTCATACAGATCGAGCATGCCGGCGTCGTCGATGACGGCCGAACGCTCGTACTGCGCCTGCCCGTCCTGCGACAGCCGCGTCAGCATCGCCCCATGCAGGCTCAGATCGACGTGCACGGGCACGGCGCCCGCGTACTCGCGCCGCGTCGCCGCGACAGCGGCGTCGACCATCGAGACGATCGGAATGTCGAGGTCCATCGCAATACCCAGCAGCAGACCGAGGTTGTCGCTGTCCATGTACCCGGGCACGGCTATCGCCAGTTGGTCGCCGGGTTTGGCGACGCGTTGCCACAAGGTTTCGAGCTGGCGGCTGACGATGTCGGCGGCGCTCAGGTGATGGAAGCGCCGGTCGTTGAGCGGCTCGGTCGTCAGTTCCGCCCAGTACCGGTTGTGAATGCGGCGCGGCTCCAGGCTCGCGCTCGCCCAGGCCTCGCGGCCCGTGATGAGACCCTCGTCCCCGAGGAGCGCATAGCCCGGTTCGCGGCACAGGATGCGCTCGCCGTCTGTGAACAGCAGGCCCGCGTCGTTGAGATGTGCTGCCAGCAGCATCATGCGTCCCCGTCAGTCGGCCTTCAGGTGCCGGATGACCTTGTCGTCGCAATAATTCTCGCTGTCGAACACGAGCCGCTCTTGCATCAGCTGCAACTGGTGCACGAGGAACATCAGGAAGATCGAGATCAACAGCGCGATGAAGGTCGAGTTGAAGGCCACGCCTAGGCTCTGCGTTACGCCCGCGATGTCGCCCTTGACGGCCTTGTCGGCCTGCGCGAGCGCCTCGCCGATACCGCGGACCGTACCGATAAAACCGATCGATGGAATGGCCCAGGAAATGTAACGGATCATCGCGAGTTCGGATTCGAGCCGTTCGGCCTCCGATTCGCAAATCGTGTGCGTGCTGCTCGATACGTCCTGGATGTTGCGCGTCGAAGCGAATCGCCGCAGCGCATTGAGCAGCGCCCGCGGAAGCAGCATCTGCTTCCGGTCTTCCGGCAGCGCCTGCACCTGGCGGGCGAACTCCCGCGTGTCCTCGGGCAGTATTCGCATCCCCTCGGGCACCGGGATCAGGTCGACCTCGAGCAGTTTGCGCTCGGCCATCAGTCTCGCCGTCTTGTAGCCCATGATCGCGAGCGCCCAGAACATCAGGATGAAGCAGGCTTCCTGCTCGAAGTCCTTGATGAGCACCCAGACGCTGCGGTCGCGCACGTAATCGGGATCCTGCTCGGCCAGCAGGTTCTGTTCCGCGATCACCTCGGCGGCGTTCGGCCGCACGACCGACACATAGAACGCGTGAACGACGATGATGGCAATGATGAGCGCGAAGAGCTGGTAGACGAACTCGACCGGGATGTTCTTCTTGTTCATTCAGATGTCCGTGGGAAAGTTGATCGATTGTTCGAAGCGCACGTCTTCGGTCGGGTCGAAGTCGTCGTCATCGGCCTCGGTATAGTCTTCGTCGAGGCCGAGCAGCTCCTCGATCTCGTCATCCGTGACCTCGTCCGCCGGCGGCGCCGTTTCCTCTTCGAGCGGCGCGTCTTCGACGGGCTCGGCCTCGTCGTCCTGCGCCGCGGCACCGGCCGCCGCAATGCAGGTCAGCAGAATCAACAGTTGCAATCGGTACACCCGGCATTCTCCCTTCCATCGCCTATCGGCTTTTGACCGTCGCCGCGGCAGATTGTCTCACGAATTTTATCGGGATCGGCGTCAGTCCGCGAAGCGGACCACGCGGAAGCCGACGTCGGGTCGCGCTTCGGCGCTGAAATCGCGGTAGCTGAGACGCAGTTCACTCTGGCCGGCGTGCCGCCAGCTCGAACCCCGCACCACGTGGCTCGTGCCGCGATCCGGGCCCGTCGGGTCGACGATCGGTGTCGTGATGCCCGGCGTCGGGACGGTGTAATAGTCGTTGACCCACTCGGCGACGTTGCCGCCGCCGTCATAGATGCCGAGCGCGTTCGGCTTGAAGCTGCCGACCGGCGCCGTGGACGCGTAGCCGTCGTCATACGCCGGCAGGATTGACGGGACGAGTTCGATCGCGGAGCGGTCCGCGAAATTACCGCTCTCCTTCGGCGGAGGCCATTTCGTGCCCCACGGGAACTTGTTCGCCTGGCGCTGCCCGGCGTAGCGCATCGCGAGGACCCATTCGGCCTCGGTCGGCAGGCGATAACCGTCGGTCAGCGGGTAGACGGCCACCCACTTGCCGAACTCGCTGCGGTAGGCGGGTGTCCGCCCTTCCTTCTGGCTGAGCCAGTTGCAGTACTGCACGGCATCGTCCCACGTGACGTTGGCAACCGGGTTGTTGTCGGCACTGAGCGAGGGATGCACGCTCGAGCCGGAATCGTGGTTGGCCCGGAAGGCCGCGAATTCCTTGTTCGTGACCTCGTGGACGCCGATCAGGAACGGGCGCGTAATCGTCACGGGCACGATGACCTCGTTGGCGCGGCGGCCGACTTCGGCGCGCGATGCGCCCATCGTGAAGGTCGCCGGCTCGACGCGGCGCAGGGTCTGGCCGGCGGGCGACTTGAGCGTCTGCGACACGAGGTCCTGGGCGATGGCCTCGAGCGAGCGCAGGCTCGCGGTCAGCGTCTGCGGATAGCCGGGCCGCGGCGTGACGGTGCGTTTCCAGTCGGCGTAGCCGGGCCGCTTGACCTCGATAGAGTGCGGCGTCGCGCTGAGCCGCACCGTGGTCTTGCCCTTGCCGCGCGCGCGGCCGTCGACGTACACGGTAGCGTCCTCGGGGCGCACGACGACGGTCACGGTGCCCAGGCGTGCCGAGAGGTCCACCATGATCGACTCCGATGCGTTCGACGCGAGGCGCAGGTTGCGCGTTGTGACCCCGTAGCCTGCCTTCGACAGGCCGATCTCGTAATCGACATCGGGCGCGAGCGACAACGTGATCGGCGACTGGCCGCGGTAGCGGCCGTTGACTGTGACGTTGGCGCCGCGCGGAATCGTATTCACGATCAGGCGCGCATCCGCGGGCTGCAGCTCGACGAGCGGCAAGGTCTGCGCCATATTCGGCATGGCGACGACGGTCCCGTCCCAGGCGCTGAAGCCGTCTTTCGAGAGCGACACTTCGTGCGAACCCTCGAGCAGCTCGATGGTCGCCGGCGTGACGCCGACTTGCTCACCGTCGGCGAGGATCGTTGCACCGGCCGGCTCCGAGCGGATCGTCACGTCGGCCCAGCGTGGCACGAGCTGGACGTTAAGTTCCTCGAGCAGGTCGAGCCCCGGGATTGTGACCACGCCCGAGAACGGCAGGAATCGATCCGACTCGACACGCACGGTGTGCTCGCCCGGCTCGAGCTCGATCGGGCCGAACGGCGCCTTACCGACCTGCCCCTGGTTGACCGTCACCACGGCATCGACGGGCGGCTCGACGCGCACCAGCAGGCGTCCCGGCTTCTTGCGCATGCCGAGTTCGACCGTCATCGACTGCTCGTCACCGACGACGAACGTCTGCTTGACGTCGTAGTAACCTTTCTTTTGCACGTTGACGCTGTAGGTACCCTTGCGCAGCAACACGCGATCGCCGATCGGCAAACGGAACCAGCCTCCGCTGATGCTGAAACCGTCCGGCTCGGGCGGTTCGATTTCGAACTGGACCGACTTCGCACTGAACAGCAGGTACGACGCGATCAGCAGAGCCGCGAGCAGCGATCCGACGATGACCTTGAGCGGGCTCGCCCGGTCTTTCTCGACGAGCGCCGCAGTTTCGACGGCACGCTTGAACGCCGCCGGCGCGATGGCCTCCTCGTCGGGCAAGCCGTCGTCTTCGGGCATCTCGGGCGGACGCGTGACATAGGCGCTGTCCTCGAGCCGGACGTCGAGGACCAGGCGCTCGCCGTCAATACGCACGCGGATGCGGGAACCGTAGAACGCGAGTTCGTCGCCGTCCGCCAGGCGCCGGCTCGTCTCGAGCGCTTCGCCGTTGATCTGCAATGCCCCGGACCGCCCGACAGGCTGCACGAAAGGCGCGCCGTCGAGCAGGTCGAGCAGCGCGACGGGTTCCCCTCCGGGGCCCGGCAGGCGCAGATCGCAGTCACTGCTCGTGCCGACGCGCAAGGGCAGTCGGTTCGAATCGACGCGCCGCTCACCTTCCACATCCCTGATGAACAAGTGATCGAAATTCAAATCGGCTCCTCGCAGCGGACGATGACGGGTTCCATGTCGATCTCGGGGGCGACGCGGAACTCGATGCGCACGTCGCGGTAACCGACCCGTGCGCCGGTGGCGACGTACGTGCCCGGCCGCAGATCCAGCCGCCGGTTCGCGAAATTGCCGAGCACGCCGACCTTGTAGATCGATACCGAGGTCATGTTATCCGAAACGAGTTCGACCGTAACCGGCGTCGCAGCGCGCTTCAGCAGCCGCGACAGCTCGTCGCGCTGCCCGGCGAGCCGCGGGCCGATGTCACCCATGCGGGTCACCTCGACGATCAGCGTCGTCGCGCTCTGCATGACGCTCGGGACCGACAGGCGATCGGGATCGCTGATGTAATCGTCGAGCTGCTTGTGCAGCGCACTCATGCGTCGGGCATTCGCCAGTCCGTCGATCGCGAACGACAGGTTGGCATCGATCTTGAGGATCTCTTCGTACGTGGTCCCGGCCGCTTCCCAGTGCTCGGACTGCTCCAGTGACGCCGCCTCCTGCTCGAGCATCGCGATGTTGTCAAGCCGCAGACCCTGGTCGACCTGCATGAGCCCGTCACGCGGTTCGGGAGATCCGGGAATGAGCTGCTGTGCCATGCGGAACGCGGCGCGCGCCGACAGGTAGTCGCCAATGGCCAGCGCCTCGAGGCCTTCGGACATGCGCGAGTCGAACTGGATCTTGGTGCGCGTCACGCGCACGCGCTCGACGCCCTCGACCGCTGGCGTCCAGGCAGGATCGAGATCGGCGGCGCGCTGGAAACTCGTCTCGGCGGCGTCGAGTTCGAGATCCTTTTCGTACTCGAGACCCTGGTCCACGAGCTGCAGCACGGTTTCGAGATTCGTCGCGCGTTCGAAGCCCTCGCGCGCCTCCGGGTGGTTCGGCGTGATTGCCACGGCGAGTTCGTACAGCCGCAAAGCCTCGGCCCGGTCGCCGGCGTCGAACGCAATCTTCGCACCTTCGAGCGCGGCCGTGAATTCGGCCTCGACCTGGTCGAACAGCGGTTCGAGAACCGTCAATGCGTCGAGATAGTGGATCTCCGCCTGGGCCCAGTTCTTGCGCAGGTAGGCATCGTCCCCGGCCTGGTAGAACTCCTGCGCACGGCGGTACGGCACAGGCGCCCAGCGCTGCACGCTGCGGCGTTCGAGCGTTTCGAAATCCGACAGCAACTCGCCAAGGATCATCTCGGCCCGGTAGCGCCGCTTGCCCTCGTCATCGAGGCCGCTGTAATCCGCCTCGTTCTCGTTGAACTCGATGCGCTCGTTGTCGAGGGCCGTATTCTCGGGCACGTATTCGCGCGTAACGCGGTTGCCGCCCGGCGTCTCGTCGCCCCCGGGAACGTCCCCGCCGGCCGTCCCGGCGTCGGGCGCGACGCGGCCCGGTATCGGTATCGCGCCCGTCTCATCCGCAACGCGCTCGTCGACGGCGTCGGGCAGCAGGAATACGACGCCCAGCAATACGACGACCAGCGCGGCCAGGCTGCCGCCCACGAGGCGGGGATTGAGTCCTCCCGCCGCCGCTGCGGCTTCGGGCACCGCCTCGGGCGCACCGTCGGGTGGACGGCGCACGGCGGCAACCGATTCGATACGCTGGTCCTCGACGAGGGGCCGCGCCGCGATCTGTGAATGTGCCGGGCCCGGCGCAAACCCGGCATCGCTCAGCGCGGCGATGACGCGCTCCGCATCGGGCCGCTGCGCCGCATCCTCATCGAGCATCCGCCCCACGAGGTCCCGAACCGCGACCGGCACGGCCGCGGCGCGCTCGTCCGCGAACGGCGTACCCAGCGGCGGTGCCCCGGTCAGCAATTCGTGGATCAGCACACCCAGCGCGTAAATGTCGTCGGCTGGGGACGCGGGTTCGCTGCGCTGCACCTGCGGGCTGGCCGCGACAGGCGAGCCGCCGCTCGCGCTCGTTCCCGCGAAGGCCGACACCCCGAAATCGGACAGATACGGCGCACCGTTGTGGTCGAGCAGGATATTCGAGGCCTTGACGTCGCGATGCACGATGCCCTTGGCATGCGCGTAACGCAGCGCGTCGGCAACCAGGCCGATGGCGGGCAGGACGTCGTCGGGGGCATGGCCGGTCAGCGCGGCGAGGTCGGGGCCGTCGACGAACTGCTGGCTGTAGAACGCCGCGCCCTGGCCTTCATGGAACTCGAATGCGCGCACGATGTGCGCGTGCATCAGGCGGAGTCCGGCCTGCCATTCGTCGCGCAGTCGCTGTGGCGAGTTGCCCGTCGCCGGCACGATCTTCAGGGCGACGTTCGCGCGCGTGAGCTTGTCCCTGGCCAGCCAGGTTTCCGCCTCGCCGCCGCGGCCGAGGCGCCGTTCGAGCGTGTATCGCTCGGCCAACCGGGTGCCTTTCCTGAGCTCGAGCATCGTACGCTGCTGGCGGGTCGTCAGTCGGCGACGCTGTCTTCGTCCGTGCGCGCGGGTGCGCCGACGTCAACCTGCCGCGAAAAGCCGGTTTCGGCCTGGTAGATCTCCTTGAGCAGCCGGCGCCAGCCTTCGTACTGGGCCTGGGCCGTGCCGGTCAGCCGTCGCTCCTGGCCTTCGACGGTCACGACCATGGGCGCGGCCTGTGCGCCAAACGATTCGGACAGCTCGGCGATCGCACCGATGTGCATCTCGGCTTCACCGGCGCGCTGGAAACCGCCGATGATGCGGTTCAGGCCCTCGTTGATACCCATCACCTGCAGGCTGCGATTTACGCGCCGCTGGCGACTGCTGCTCGAGTTCTCGGTGTCGACGGCCAGCGACCCGGCCAGAACGACGACACCGACGAGTGCCTGCATGCGCGCCGAGCGCTGGACATCGCGATAAGCCACCGATTCCTGGCGCGTGGTCTTGCGCCAGCTGCGGTACGGAATCGCGATGCCGTAGTAGAAGTTTGCGTAGTGCTCGTTGAGCGTATCCACGACGAGCCGGTCGCGTTCGCGAATTTGGCGGAGCCGGCCGACGGTTGGGTCGTTTTCGGCCGGCAGCCGGGCAATCCGGGCAATGCCGTCCTCGTCGACCGCGAGATGCTCGCCGTAGGCGAGCGGCGACATGTCGGCGAAAAACCTGAGCTCGGAAATCTGGCGCGTCTGCTGCAATTGCTTCGGCGGCAGCGCTGCCGCGAACAGATGCAGGTCATTGGCAATATCGTTGAAGATCTTCTGGTACGGGTCGAGCCGGCGGTCACGACGCTCCGAATACGAAGTGACGCCCGTCTGTGTCTCGTAGGTCTCGTCGAACCAGTGCCGCCCGGCCGCATCCTCGACCGATATCGCGACTTCGACAAATTCGCCGTCCGACTTCAGGATCTCGCCGCTGATTACGATATCGGTGAAGGCCTCGCGCGATGGAAGCACGCGCACCGCACCCCAGTGGCCCGTGCCCTGCAGCGTCGTCTTCAGGTGATAGGCAAGGTATTTCGTCTCCGCCAGCCGGATCTCCTCGAACACGCCGGACTTGCGCGGGTCGTTGTCCTCCTCGAGCCCGTGCGCAAACTCGACGATGCCGACGTCGAGCAGGCGGGATTCGTCGACAGGCGATTCTGCGACGAAAAGCT
Source organism: Woeseiaceae bacterium (assembly GCA_041616535.1). Classification (GTDB taxonomy): domain Bacteria; phylum Pseudomonadota; class Gammaproteobacteria; order Steroidobacterales; family Woeseiaceae; genus UBA1847. The sequence continues at coordinate 10,862 of JBFJQO010000013.1, forward strand.
CGGTCTCGTCGGCGACGATGACTTCGTTAACGGTGCAACCCGTGCCGACGAGACACAGGGATACGACTAGCAATGAGGCCCTCAGCATAGCGCGCGAACAATCTCCTTACATGCCCTTGTACTTGCGATATTCCTCCCAGAGGCGTTCGCGCAGTTCCGGGTCCTCTTCGGCCAGCGCTGCCTCGCGCAGCTGCTTGGCCACGATATCGTCGTCGATGACGGCTTCGATATCGTCGGGCGTCCGCTTCGCGACTTCCTGGGCGTCGAGGCTGCCGAGGCCGCCTGCGCTGGCATCCTGGCTCGGCGCGTCTTCGCCCATGGCGCTGGCGCCACCGCCGCTGCCGGCACCACCGGACATCGCACCGGCCGCCTGTTCGCCGAGGCTGATCGTGCCGCCGCGATTGCCGCCGGAACCGGTGTCGAAACCTTCGGTGTTGCGCGACGTCGATGCGATCTCGCGCTGCTCCTGGCCCATTGACTCGTCGAAGTCGCCCATCGACTCGTCGAGTTCCTTGCCGAGACGCTCCGCGGCCTCGGGGTCGCCCGGGAATTCACCCATGCCGCCCGCTCCGCTGCCGTCGCCCTGTTCGCAGCCCATGCCGCCGCCGATACCGCCGCCGGTGATGCCGCCGTCGCCGCAATCGCCGCCGCCGGCGCTGCCGCCGCCAGGAATGCTCATGCCTTCCATGCCGCCGTCACTACCGCCCGTCGCACCGCCACCGGACGAGCCGCCCATCGAGCCGCCCGAGGAACCGCCCATCGAGCCGCCCGAAGAGCCACCCGGCATGCCGCCGCCCGAGGAACCGCCCATCGAGCCGCCGGAAGAGCCACCCGGCATGCCGCCAGGCATGCCACCGCCCGACGAACCGCCTGGGGAACCGCCCGAGGAACCGCCCGAGGAACCGCCCGAGGAACCGCCCGAGGAACCACCCGGCAGCGAAACACCGCCGCCCGGCGCGCTGATACCGCCGCCGGAACCGGCCGATACGGCGCAGCCCGCGGCGAGCAGGCCGATACAGGTGACGGCCACGGCCGCCCGAACGGCGGCCGTGACGCTGGGATTCTTTCGGGTTTTCAAGGTCATGACGTTTCTCCCGAATCGTTAACTTGGAACCCAAACAGGGCGCCGAGTTCCCGCGGAATCTCATTCTTCGATCATACGCGCGCGGTCCGGCTTGCGGAACAGGATTAATGACAAATCGTCGGGTTTACAGGGCTCTCCGGCACCGTTCCCGGCCATGCGTTGCGCCGCGAGGCCGGCCGCGGCCGTGGCGCTCTCGCCAAGCGGCCCCTTGCGCACGATCTCGATGATCTCGTCGAGATGGACGTTGTCGGTGAGGCCGTCGCTCGCGACCAGGACTGTGTCGCGCGGCCGCAATTCGACACCGGCGCCGACGTCGATTCGCATCTCCGGCGTACCGAGGAAATTCGACACCAGGTGGCGCTCCTCGTGATGCAGGGCGTCCCGGTGATCGAGGAAGCCGGCCTCGACGGCAAAGCCCGTCGGCGAATGCGCCGTGGTCTGCAACTTGATGGCGCCACGCTGCCCGACCACGAGCGCCTCGGAATCGCCGATCTGGTAGGACCGGGCAACAAGCCCCTCGATCGTGACGACCGTCAGCGTCGTCGCAGAACCATTGCCGAGGGCCATGACGGCCTCGTTGGCCGCCTCGATGCCGTTCAGGATGGCCGTGCGCAACAGCATCGTCCTGTCCATAGCCGTGTGCAGGGACGCCGCCAGCGTCGTGACCGCGGTCAGCGAGGCGCGCTTGCCGGCCGGCAGGCCGCCCGCGCCGTCGGCCACGACGAGAACCGCGGCACCGGGCCCGTAAGGGATGATTGCGACCGTGTCCTCGTTCTCGGTCGACTTGTCCGGCTCCCGGTGCGTCAATGCAACCACCGTACCGCCCGCAACAGCCACTTCCGCCCGATCCGGCTCGACGGTGCCGTCGAGGATCAGGACGTGCTCCTGTTGAGTCGGTTCGTCTCCGGTCATTGGCGTCTCACGGGTTCGCGGCACCACGCGCAGAAATTCCAGTAGTCGCGCGCAATGCCCCAGCCACAGGCTCGGCAGGCGTGGCGGCTGCCCTTGAGCTTCCAGGGCTTGCGCACCTTTATCCGGCAATGGGGACAATAACGCATAAACGGCATCAAAGGTCCGCGGCAGCGCGTATTGGCGCAGCGGGCCGTGTAGCGCTTGTCGGGGTAGCGGCGCGTCGTCTCCTCGACGAAACCCGGGCCGTAGCACCAGGCGCAGTAGTCCCAGTCGTTCTTGACGCCGCGCTCGCAGCGCGGGCAATGCGCCGGCATGCGGGTTTCGGCACCCCGCGACGGATGGTCGAATCCGCACCAGGGGCAGGCCTGCATGCTCTCTGACACGGGACCTTCGCAGCTGCGGCAATGGTGGCGCGTGTCGAGCTGCGCCTTGAAGTGCCGTTGGAATTCGCGCCATTGAAACTGGCGCCAGGACGAACCGCGCCGCGCGCCGTTCTTCGACCGGGTGCGCTTCTGTTTGCGAGCACCGCTGTGCAGGTGCTCGAAGTCGGCCAGCATCTGCGAGGCATCCCGGTATCGTTTCGCGGGGTCGAGCTGGATGGCCTTCCTGAGCACCTCGATCAGCTCGGGCCGCACCCGCGCCTTGAGCTTGTCGTGGCCGGCCAGCGGCCACTCGAACGGCCACTCCGGCAGGGTCCCGGAGAACATACGATAGAGAACCAGGCCCATCGAAAACACGTCGGACTGGAACTTGGGACGCCCCATCGCCTGCTCCGGAGCGATGTAGTCGATCGTGCCCGATCCGGACGCCTTGAGCGTGCGCACGCAACGCTTGGCAAAGCCGAAGTCGGCCAGCTTGAGCCGGTTTCCCGAAAAAAGGATGAAGTTCTCCGGCTTGATGTCGCAGTGAATCATGCGGTGCTCGTGCGCATGCGCGAGCGCCGCGAGGGCCTGCCCCGCCAGGTCGAGCTTGCGCGCCGTCGATGTGCGCCGCTCGATGCGGTCCGCGAGCGACTCGTCGCCGAGTTGCATCGCGATGACAAAGCGGTCGTCGATATAGCTTGCGTTCAGCACCGACAGGATGTTCGGGTGCTGCAGCTTCGTCGCGACGCGCACCTCGTGAAGGATCTCCTTGTGGTCCGCGTCGTCGTGCTCTTTCGGGAGTTTCAGCGCCACCTTCATCTGCTGAATCGTGTCGTAGGCCCGGTACACATCGGCCAGCGGGCCGGACGCGATGCGACCGAGAATGCGGTACTTGCCGAAGTGCTGACGAGCGCGGAGCACGCTCAGCCGCCCGTACGGATGCGGCGCACCGCGTCGTTCCAGCCCTGCAGAAGGCGCTCGCGTTGTGCAGCGTCCATGGAGGGCTCGAACAGCGCATCGCGCTGCCACAGGTTGCTGATGGCGTCCGGCGAATCGATAATGCCGGCCTGGAACCCCGCCAGGTACGCCGCGCCGAGCACCGTGGACTCGACGTTCTCGGGCCGTTCCACCGAGATGTCCAGGATGTCGGCAAGAAACTGCAGGAACCAGTCATTGGCGACCATGCCGCCGTCGACGCGGATCAGGCTCGGCCGGATACCGTCCTCAGACATCGCAGTGACCAGGTCGCAGGTCTGAAAGGCGACCGATTGCAGGGTCGCCGTCACGATTGCGTCGCGGCCGCTACCGCGCGTCAGGCCGAGAATCGCGCCGCGCGCGTCGGGGTCCCAGTACGGCGCACCGAGGCCCGCGAACGCCGGCACGACGTAGACGTCGTCGACGACGCCCGTGCGGCGGGCGATGGCTTCGGACTCGGGCGCCGCGTCGATCACGCGCAATTCGTCGCGCAGCCACTGCATCGCCGACCCCGCGACGAAGACGCTGCCTTCGAGCCCGTAGGTCACCCTGCCCCCGATGCGCATCGCGATCGTTGTCAGCAGGTGATTACGCGACAGCAGGGCTTCGTCACCCGTGTTGGCGACGACGAAACAACCGGTCCCGTAGGTGCTCTTGGTCATGCCCGGTGTAAAGCCGGCCTGGCCGATCAGTGCCGCCTGCTGGTCGCCGGCGATGCCGCAGACCGGCACCTCGCCGCCCAGGCTGTCATCGGTCGCGACGCCGTAGTCGGCAGCACAATCGCGAACCTCCGGGAGCAGTGCGCGCGGCACACGGAACATCTCGAGCAGATCGTCGTCCCACTCCTGCGTGTGAATATTGAACAATAATGTCCGCGATGCGTTCGTCGCATCGGTGGCGTGGACGCGTCTGCCCGTCAGCCGCCACAGCAGGAAGCAGTCGATCGTGCCGAAAGCCAGCTGGCCGGCCTCGGCACGCGCGCGGACGCCGTCGACGTTGTCGAGGATCCATGTAATCTTGGTGCCCGAAAAATACGGGTCGAGCCGCAAACCGGTCTTTTCCGTGACGGTGGCCTCGAGTCCGTCGTTCTTGAGGGACTGGCAGTAATCCGCCGTGCGGCGGTCCTGCCACACGATCGCGTTGCATACGGGCTCGCCCGTTTCGCGGTCCCAGATGACCGTCGTCTCGCGCTGGTTGGTAATCCCGATCGCCGCTACGTCGCCGGCCGTCGCGCCGGCTTTCTCCAGCGCGCCGCGCGTCACCGACGTCACCGACGCCCAGATCGCTTCGGGGTCGTGTTCGACCCAGCCCGGCTGCGGATAGATCTGCGGAAACTCCTGCTGGTCGCTCGCGACGACGCGCGCGTCATGGTCGTAAATTACGGTACGGCTGCTGCTCGTACCCTGGTCGATGGCAAGCAGGTATTTTCCAGTCATGACGCGCTGGGTCTCAGGCTGAACGTCGGGTTGCTGATGTGCATCCTGTGGCCGGCTTCCTGAGGCCAGCCCACAGAGGACTGATTGTCGGCGAACTCGGCGATGCGTGCACGGATTTCGTCGGGCCACGGAGCAACGCGGCGGACGCCCGGGTCGAAGTGCAGGTTCATCCACTCGCAGGTCGCCGACAGAAAACCCTTTTGCGCATGGTACATGCGCTGGAACTGGTGAATGCGCTTGTCGTCCCATGCGAGCACTTGTGACGTGACGATGTAAGGGTCACCCTCGAAGACCTCGCGCTGCCACGTCACATGCGACTCCGCGGCGACCGTCGAACTCGAGTGCGAGCGAACGTAGTCTTCGGTCAGCCCGAAGCGTGCCCACAGGGCATCAACGGCCTGGTCGAACGCAAACAGGTAATACGCCACGTTCATGTGATTGTTGACGTCGATCCACTCAGGTCTTACGTGCCCGCGCATGACTTCGACACCCTGCAGCTCCATCGCCCGCCCTAATCCGTGTCAAGTTCGGCGATGCCGGCGAAATGCGCGAGTGCCTCCGGGTTCGCCAGCGCCTCGGTATTCTTGACGGGCTCGCCGTGCACGACGGAGCGCACGGCGAGTTCGACGATCTTGCCGCTCTTGGTGCGCGGAATCTCGGGCACGGCGACGATCTTCGCAGGCACGTGATGCGGTGTCGTGTTCTCGCGAATCACGCCGCGGATGCGCGCGCGCAGCGCGTCGTCGAGTTCTACGCCCTCGCGCAGGATGACGAACAGGACCACGCGGACGTCATCCTCCCAGTTCTGCCCGATCGCGATGCTCTCGACGACTTCCCCGAGCTTTTCGACCTGGCGGTAGATTTCGGCCGTACCGATGCGCACGCCGCCCGGGTTGAGGACGGCATCCGAGCGCCCGTAAATCACGAGGCCGCCCTCGGCGGTCAGTTCGGCGAAGTCGCCGTGCGCCCAGACACCCTCGAAGCGCTCGAAGTACGCCGCCTTGTAACGCGCACCGTCCGGATCGTTCCAGAACCTGACGGGGGCGGACGGGAACGGCCGTGTGCAGACGAGTTCGCCGTGCTCGCCGACGACAGCCTCGCCGGCGTCGTTCCAGACCTCGACGGCCATGCCGAGCCCACGGCACTGCAATTCGCCGCGGCGAACCGGCAGCACCGGGTTGCCCAGTGCGAAACAGCTCAGGATGTCGGTGCCGCCCGAGATCGACGCGAGTTGCAGATCATGGCCGATCGCGTCGTAAACATAATCGAAGCTCTCCGGCGCCAGCGGCGACCCCGTCGACAACACGGCCCGGATATCTCGCAGCGAAAACTCGTCGCCGGGTCGCACACCGGCCTTCTCGAGGGCCGAGATGTACTTGGCGCTGGTGCCGAAGACGGTCACGCGTTCGGATTCCGCCATTTGCCAGAGGACCCGGCCGTCGCGGTAGAACGGCGACCCGTCGAAGAGCACGAGCGTGGCGCCCGACGCCAGTCCGCTGACCAGCCAGTTCCACATCATCCAGCCGCAGGTCGTGAAGTAGAACAGTCGGTCGTCGCCGCCGAGGTCCGTGTGCAGCACGTGTTCCTTGAGGTGCTGCAGCAGCGAGCCGCCGTGGCCGTGCACGATGCACTTCGGGACGCCCGTCGTTCCCGACGAATACATGATGTAGAGCGGGTGATCGAATGCGACGGGCGTGAACTCGAGCGCGGCGCCGTCGACGCCGAATCCGTCCCAGCCGACCGCGTTATCGAGTGCCGCAACCGGGCCGAGCTCGTGCGCGAACTCGACGACGACCGTCGTACGTATGCTGTCGATGGCCGCGACGACGCCGGCGATCGTCGGTCGCGTGTCACAGGTCTTGCCGTTGTAATAGTAACCGTTCGCGGCGAACAGGACCTTGGGCTCGATCTGGCCGAATCGGTCCACGACGCCGTTGACGCCGAAGTCCGGCGAGCACGATGACCAGATCGCTCCCAGGCTCGTCGTCGCCAGCATCGCGACGACGGCTTCCGGGCAGTTCGGCAGGAAGCCGCCGACCCGGTCCCCGGCACCGACTCCGGCGGCGCGCAGCCCGGCCGCAATCGCGGCCACGCGGGCGCGCAGTTCATCGCGGCCCACTTCACGCCGCTCGCCGCTCTCGCCGTAGAAGACCAGTGCGGCGCGATCGCCAGAGTGGCGCAGCAGGTGGCGCGCGTAGTTGAGCTCGCTGCCCGCGAACCAGCCGGCATCCATGATGTTATCGGAGCGCTCGAGCGTCGCGTCCGCCTCGCGGTCGAAACGAACCTCGCAAAACTCGCACAGCGCGCGCCAGAATGCGGGTGCGTCGTCAACGGACCAGCGATACAGTGCGGCGTAATCCTCGAATCCGCTGTTCGTCATGAAGCGATGCATCGCGGTTGCCGGTATGCGCGCCGCATCGGGTTTCCAGAGGATCGGGTTTGAGGGCATACCGTTATGTGCGTGGCGGTGGAGGTTCGAGCCTAGTCAGTATCCATAATTCACGCCTTGTGTCCATGCCGGGCGCGAGTCCATACTGAGGCAATGTCGACCACGATTTTGACGGTCGTCGCGGCACTCGCAATCGTTGCCGCCGCGGCCATTGGCTGGGTACGCTTGCGCGGCCTGCGAGCGACGCCGCCGCAGCTCCGGCCCGGATCGCCGTTACCCGATTTTCGCGCCATCGACGAACAGGGCGACCCGGTGCGTTCGGTCGGGTTGCACGGCGCCCCGGCCGTGCTGCTGTTCGTGCGCGGCAACTGGTGCCCGTTCTGCAACCGCCAGGTCAGCAACCTGACCCAGCATTACCGGGACATCGTCGATCTCGGCGCGCGCTTGATCCTGGTGACGCCCAAGCCGCTCGAGACGACGCGTCGCGTCGCCGACTTCTTCAAGGTGGAATTTGATTTCTGGCTCGACGACGAACTCGCCGTGACCCGGCAGCTCGGGCTGCTGCTCGAAGG